>NZ_RQFO01000024.1 GCF_004770045.1 Leptospira montravelensis | reverse complement strand
TCAGAATTAGGATGTTTATTAATAAAATCATCAAGTTTCTTCCAGCTAATAATATGCACTTCATCCAAGAATATCGCAAAATGAGATTAGTCAAATTCTTTTCTATTATTATAGGAAAGTTTTCTTGCGATTTCGTATAACGAACCAGGCTACCCGAAGTTCCTCGGAGCTGAGCCTGCTTTGCAGGCGTTAGCGTCGGCACGACACTTGCGGAGGCAAGAGGCGTGCCGGAGAGGAATTTGCCGAAGGCCGAGCGAGGGCGAAGACCCGAAGCGAAGTGGGTAGCCGATGTTATGCGCAGTCATAATTATAAATTACTTGCACTTGATTTTCTTTGTCCATCTATGATAAGAAGATTTATTTTCTTTGAATTCATCTTTTTAAATTCTTCCTTTAATGCTTTAATTTTTTTATCATGGTCGCCGATTTGAATAACAACATAAAATGCATTTTTAGCTTTTTCTCCAGCAATATATGCTGGTAACTGTTTATTTAAACCATCAATTAATTTAGTGTTTGATGAAAGTTTAAATTCGATTAACGTAATATCTTTTGAAGAGAGGCTATATTTGAAATCTACTGGTCCGGGACCAGAATTTGATTCTGGCGTAACAGTAATGCCTGATTCTTCTAAAGATACTAGGGATAAACCATGGAATATTTTTTGTGAGTGTGATTCTTTTAATACATTCCCATGATCATCATATAAATTTTTCCATAACGCATTGGATTCAATTTGATCCTTAAAATAGTTTAGAACTCTTTTTGCAGCAGCAAATGTATTTTCCTTTTTTATACTAAAGTTTAAATTTTCTATTATAATTTCGATTGCAGACCGGTAAGATTCTTCATTAAAAGGATCCTCTTCAAAATTATAAGACTTCATTGATGCCTTTAATTGATTTAGAATTTCATGCAGAACTTCTGGATTTTTTACAATTTCTCCTTTAGCTGCTCTTTTTAAATCTGACTTTGTAACTTTATTCCATTTTTCTCCAACTACTTTATTTACTCTATTTCTTAAATCTTCATTATGACCGACTATGTTTATAATATCTGACTTGTCCGTTGCTTCAGGTAAACGTCTTAAAATATCCTTTGGTAATAATATGATAGGATTATTATTTTTTGGATTATATGGAAGTTTATAGGTAATATTATTAATTTTAGTTTCTAAAAGTTTTGTATTTTTACAGCCAGATAAGATTTCATTGGTATATTCAATGAAATGTGGTAATAATATATTTCCAACCATGTCGCTTATGCGATCAGCTCCTATACCTTCTTCTAAAAAACCAACAATAGTGAATATTTCTGGGTCGCTATAGCCAGCCCTTATTATATCTAGAGAAGTTTTCAAAATTCTTTCCGAAAGCGTGGATGTTAGGCCACTTCCTTGGTTAGAATGACCATATCCCAAATGAAAGGCAGATATTTCCTTAAAGCTAAATTGTTTTATACTTGTTCTCCAAAAAGTATCACTTTTGTCTGCGTTTTTGACATTCTTTAATATCAAGAGAAGCTTTTTGAAATAATCTAAAAAATCTGGATAGGATTTAGAAATAATTTTAGAAGATGATTTTGGAATTAAAATTGGATCTATATAGTATTTTGAATCTCTGAATAGAATTGGATCAAAATAGTTGAATTTTAGAATAGTTTTACTTTGAGGTTGATAAACTTGAGAGAACGTTAATTTCATTTTGGTGCTCCTATTTTTTATTATGATTGCGCATAACGAAATAGCCTTAACGACGTAGGCTGACCCTGAGTCCCGGAACGGGACGTTAGGGACTGGCCACGACACTTGCGAATGCAAGGGGAGTGCCAGAAGCCTATGTGTCGCAGACCGAGCGAGGCCGTAAGTGCCGAAGCGAAGCGTTAAGGTGCTGTTATGCGCTGGTCCCTAGTTATTGAATTTGATGTATTCTCCAAAAACCCAACCTTCTTTTTGATTTGAATTTTTTAATAAACATCCATTATAAGAATCAGAGATAGGAGAAATTAAATACCAGAAATTTTTTTTATCACCTATATAATCTTCAGTTTTTGTTTTAGCAATAACCGTAATCATATAATTTTTAGGAATGAACGAAATTTCCTTATTACTTAAGTTTTCATCATCCAGGTGACTAAAAAAGCAATCGAATGATTTTGAATCTTTCGAAGGTTTTTCTCTCATTTTTAGATTAGAAGTAACACTGGCGTTTTTTAAACCTTGAGTAATAACTTGAATTCCTTTGAAGTTTCTAATTAATCCTTCATTTACTTTTTTACTTTTATTGTATAAAACTAGTTTGTTGTCACAAGATAAATATTCATGATATGTAATAGATTGTTCATCAATTTTCGTGATGCATTTGAAATTTTTTAATTCTTTGTTTTTACAATTTGAGATAACATTAGAGAAATTATAAATATTTTCTGAAAATATAAAACTAGCTGTAAAACCGTCGCAGCCATCTCCTTCACCATTTAGAAAATATAAAGCTGTTAAATTTTCCAATTGTAAGATCATTTCGTTTGAACTTATGGAGTTCTCCCCGAATATTAATTTTTCCGATTTTAAAGCTAATGGGAGGAGTAGAATGACTATAAAGGATATTTTCTTTTTCATTTTTTTTTTTTCAGATTTTAGGGACTTGCGCATAACGAACTAGCCTAACCGACGTAGGCTGACCCTGAGTCCCGGAACGGGACGTTAGGGACTGGAACGACGCTTGCGCAAGCAAGAGGAGTGCCAGAAGCCTATGTGTCGCAGACCGAGCGAGGCCGTAAGTGCCGAAGCGAAGCGGTTAGGTGCTGTTATGCGCAGTATTATTGTTTAAGATTTTTCAGAAAGAAATAAGCCGATTCTAAATCGTCTCCTAATTTATTTACTAATCCCTTCGGTTCATGATTTTTTAATAATTCTATAAGAGAATATAGATTTTTTTGAAACTTCAATCCTTTTTCACTATTAAAATTTTCTTTATCTATCATCTTGCTTAAGGATACCAAGCTATCTGCTGAACTTGCTAGGCTATATTCAGATTTCCCTTTATAAAAGAGTTCGGTAGCTAATATATAATCAAGCCCAGAATCAAAGAGTCTATTTCTGAAAAGATTCATCATAGCCTGAAGATGTGCCATTGCTCCGAATTGTCTTTTTTTCTCATTCTCCATACTATCGTTAAATTCAGAGAATTTTTCTGAAACTATGGCTTCTATAATAGCTTTCAATTTTTCTTCTGTTTCATTTTTTATTGTTTGGTTTTCGTTTTTTAAATTTATAATTTCGGATTCATATTTTTTATCAATTTCAGCTAATAGAGTTTTAAATTCGGCAGATTGTTGCCTTCTTTGAAGATAGGAGATTAGTAGCGGTAATATAATTCCTACAATTGTTACACTTGCCGCGATTATAGTTGCGAGGACTGTAACCAATGAAAGCCAAGCATCGCTATAGAATTTATTTATAGTTTCTAAAATTAATTGTATATTATTTGTAGTATTGTCCATATTTACCTTTAATTTTTATAATATTGCGCATAACGAACTAGACTAACCGACGTAGGCTGACCCTGAGTCCCGGACGGGACGTTAGGGACTGGAACGACGCTTGCGTAAGCAAGAGGAGTGCCAGAAGCCTATGTGTCGCAGACCGAGCGAGGGCGCAAGTCCCGAAGCGAAGCGGTTAGTCGCTGTTATGCGTAGTTGCTGCTTTTAATTTGTTGATTTGTCTATTCGACGGATTTCGTTAATTACTGATTCAGAGATCCAGATACCTTTTCTTTGAAGTTCATTGATCTGTTTTTCTAAATCATCTATTATTCCTAGTTTTTTTGCTTTCGCTAAAATTCCAAGGGTCCCAGTTATTTTTAGTCCGAGATTTTTTGCAATTTTTCTAGCTTTTAAATCATCCAAGATAACTAGAGAGTTTTTTGTTTCTAGTGCTAGAGCAATAGTAGATGCTTCTCCACTATCTAAAATTTGTTCAAGAGATTTAACCGAAAATTCTTGGTTAGGGTTTTTGATTTTTATAAAGTTTGGTATATTTTCACCGAATTCAGTTTTTACTGTATCAGTTATTATAATAGAATTGTATAAACTTTTTAAAAGATCAAGTTGTTGTATTTTTGAAAGAAGAATTAAGCAACTTGTATTTGAAATTACGTCAGGCATTCTCTAAATCATTTTTAAGATCATCTGTAGAATATCCAAATAGAATAGAAGAACCATAATTCTTCATCACATCAATTAAGGATGATTTCGAAAGATTGACAATATCGGCAGCTTGCCCTATAGATATTTTACCCGTTTCATACAACTTAACAGCCATTGCCATTTTAAAATCATATTCATTTAGATCTATTTGATCGGGAACTTGGAAGCTTAAAGATTTCATGATTGTTATATAAAAACGTATGTTATCGAAATTCAAAAATCAAACTATTTTTCATCTCCTATTCTTTGAATTTTTTGGAAATTTTGGTATTTTTTGATAAAAGCAATGTTTTGCAGCAATTACGCATAACGAACTAGTCTACTCGACGTTCCTCGTAGCTGAGCCTACAAAGTAGGCGTTAGCGTCGGCGCGTCTTCTTGCGTAGCGAGAAGCGTGACGGAGAGGAATGTGCCGTAGGCCAAGCGAGGCCGTAAGTGCCGAAGCGCAGTGAGTAGACGCTGTTATGCGCTGGCCATTTCATTAGGAAATTGGTTTAAAATTAACTGAATTTGTTTTTGAAGTCTTCCCATAATATATTTTGTAAAGTATGATGGAAATGGATTTCCATTCTTTGTTCAAAAGGTTTTTCTATCTTATCGCAATAGATTTTACAATTTAAAATCAGTTCTCGACTATATTGAGGGTTTATGTAAATATTGCCTTCTAATTGAATCTTATCTTTAGCATGGATTGATTCAACAGTAGAATGAATAGTAATTATTTTGTTTCCTTTTTTTACTTCTATTTCATTCGGAATTGAAAAATGCGGTAATTTTCGAATATAATCTGAATTATATTCGTCAGGTTCAATTGGTTCGTCTCCGTTCTGAACTATTTCAATATCTCTATCAGCTATCTGAATTTCGATTTTAATATTTTTAGCCTCTATGTTTCCAGAATTTTCGAGAAGAAAATTTGATTTTGCATATTTATATTTGAAATTGAAATACTCAAATAGATTTCTATTAAACTTTTTGTTAATGCCTAATGCTGGATAAAGTCCATTTACTCCAAAATATTCTGGAATATTGTCTAGAATACAAAATGGTTTAGTTTGTAAATAAATCTGGTCGCCGAGACTTTTTTCTGATTGTATGTCAAAGAATGTTAATTTTAATGTTGGTTTTTTGGATTCTTCTTCAAGTGGAAGACCCATTTTACTTATTTCTTCGATACTTGCTTCTGCAGTTGAAGATCCTCTTCTGACATAAACGACATTGGCTTTTAAATTTCCGAAATTTTTTTTAAGATAAATTGGTCTTTCCTGAATTGGAATTTTAAATATGCCAAAAGTATTTCCCTGAAATGAGTATGCTTGATAACTGAAATGGCATGTTCTATTGGTTTTTGAGTTTAGTAATTGTTGAAATGTGGCATCATCTATATGTTCGTTTAATCCAATCAACTCATTAGGCTTATTGCTTTTTTCTAATATTCCTAGAATAATATAAGCTTCTGTTTTTCTCCAGGAATTAGCCATAGATAATATATCTTTTATAAATTCTGATTTTTCATAATCCGTAGATTTTGAAATTTTATATTGATCTCGCTTGAAATCCAAGCTGTCACCTTCGGAAAGGTACAAAAATTGCTGAAATATGTTATCGTTCATTTTTTAGAGGTTATGGTTTAATGGCTTGCGCATAACGAACTAGACTAACCGACGTAGGCTGACCCTGAGTCCCGGTAACGGGACGTTAGGGACTGGCCACGACACTTGCGTAGGCAAGGGGAGTGCCAGAAGCCTATGTGTCGCAGACCAAGCGAGGGCGTAAGTCCCGAAGCGAAGCGGTTAGTCGCTGTTAAGCGCAGTTCTGAATTGTTTAAAGTATAAGTATATTTGTAAATGTGAA
>NZ_RQFO01000023.1 GCF_004770045.1 Leptospira montravelensis | reverse complement strand
TCGCATAACGAACTAGGCTAATCGACGTAGGCTGACCCTGAGTCCCAACGGGACGTTAGGGACTGGCCACGACACTTGCGTAGGCAAGGGGAGTGCCAGAAGCCTATGTGTCGCAGACCAAGCGAGGGCGCAAGTCCCGAAGCGCAGCGATTTGCCGTTGTTATACGAAGACGCAAGGTAGTAGATTAAATAAAAACAGCTGGTGAAATATTAAATTTTTCAGCTAAAGCTTTGATTTGCCGAACATTTAAATCTCTTTTTCCATTCAATATTTCAGAAACAACACCTTGGCTACCCAAAATGCTTAAATCTTTTTGAGTAAGATTATTTTCTTCCATCAGAAACTTTAAAACTTCGATTGGTTCAGCATTGGGTTGAATAAAGTGATCAAATTCATATTCTTCAATAAGATTACCAACGGTTTCCAGAAGCGGAGCTAATTGATGTTTTTCATTATTACCAACTTCATCAATAAGTTCATCCAAAACTTTCACAAGTTTTTTATATTGTTTGTCAGTATGAGGAACAGAAAGAATATCTTTAACGTGATGCCAGACATTCTTAACTTTTTCAATTTCTAGAATCATATATTCTCCTTTTTCCATTTTCCTTTGTCATATTCGTTATGAGTTAAAATATTCCGAACAAATACTTTTTGTCGATTGTAATGAATAGCTACAATCAGTCTGAAATGATTTCCACTAATATTGAAAACAGTAAGATTACCGACTTGATCAACGGAGTTAAAAACTTTTCTTAATTCATTAAAATCTTTAAAAGATGTGTTTTTAACAATTTTGAACCAGCTTTTTAAGGAAGATTCAGAATTAGGATGTTTATTAATAAAATCATCAAGTTTCTTCCAGCTAATAATATGCACTTCATCCAAGAATATC
>NZ_RQFO01000022.1 GCF_004770045.1 Leptospira montravelensis | reverse complement strand
CTTTTCTCTCAAGTAGAAAATTCCATACTGTTAAATCGCCACTACGCATAACAGCGCCTTAACGCTTCGCTTCGGGACTGTCGCCCTCGCTCGGGCTACGCCACATTCCTCTCCGTCACGTTTCTTGCCTAAGCAAGAAATCGTGCCGACGCTAACGCCTCTTCCAGAGGCTCGGCTACGAGGAACGTCGTCAAGGCTAGTTCGTTATGCGTAATGCCATAAATCTAAAAAGAAAACAGAAATCTATCTTTCGAGAGAATTTTATTTATATCGAAGGTATTCCAATAAAATTTCCTTTTTGAAGAAATTTAGAAAAAAACAAAAAAAGTAACTAGAACAATTCTATATGAACGATGATTTTACATTAGACAAACTTGACAAAAGCATTCGGAGATTGATTCAAAGAGGATCCGAATTTAACAAAACAAATGAATTTATTTCAATTCCCGAAAAAATTCCTACAAATTTGCATAAAATTATCAACTCTCCTGAATTTATTCAATCTAAAGAAAAATTTAATAATTGGTTTCTCCAAATAATAAAAGAAAACAAAATTCCATATGAAATAAACGGACTTTATTTTGGTTTATTTGAAACAACTTTTAAAAAAATATTTAAACGTAAGCAAACAATAGCTATTCACCTAATAGGTTCTTTTTCATGGGATCAAAATGATTCCGATTGGGCCTGCGATGAAGACTTTGTTCCAGAGAAAAAGTTTATATATTTAGAAATAATGGAAGAAATTTACAATAATGAAAATATCAACATTTACACTAAATGCTTTCTTGCTCTTGCTATCATGTTCTTATATTTAAAAGAATTTTTTGAAACCCAAAATAATATAAAATTCATTACAAATAATAGCTTATACATAGCAACTGGTTTTGACGATGGAGATCTTTATAATCTTTTTAAAGTCGAAACGCAAAATAATTTATAAAATAATGGCACTACGCATAACAGCGGCGAATCGCTGCGCTTCGGCACTTGCGGCCTCGCTTGGTCTGCGACACATAGGCTTCTGGCACTCCCCTTGCTTACGCAAGCGTCGTTCCAGTCCCTAACGTCCCGTTACCGGGACTCAGGGTCAGCCTACGTCGATTAGCCTAGTTCGTTATGCGCAAGATGAACAATACAAATTAGACTAAATAAATAATTTTTAACAAAAAGGATAAAAAAATGACAAAAAAGATAATCGCAATTTTCGTAATACTTCTATTTACAAAATGCGAATATATAGTTCCAAAAGAAAAGCATTGGGATAGTTATAATAAAAAATTCGTACAATACGATCTAGAGGAATGGGAAGCAAAACTCGATCAAAGAAGGCGCGAATTGAAAACCAATAAAATTCCATTGATGGTTAGAGTTGCTGGGTCTTATCCAAATTCTGCTGGCGGTGTAGATTCGAATATCTACTTCGAGAATCTGACATCTAAATCGATAAAATATGTCAATATTACCTCTCGTCCATTTAACAGAGTCGGAGATCTACAAAAATGTAGCATTCGCTCCTATTCTTCTTTTACCGTGCAATCAACTGGACCGTTCAAACCTGGTGATATACATTCAGGAACAGTTGACAGCGCCTGGTATAATCATTCAATACACTGTCTTCAATTAGTTAGTGTAGAAATAATATATATGGACAACAAAAGGGAAATCTTAAGAAAACCTAGTTTATTTAGTCACCCATATCAATCAAAATGTCCAGATATTTAAATCGATCTTTCAACATTCACAATTTTTTCAAAAATTAACTATTGCTCATCCTGCGCATAACAGCGGCAAATCGCTGCGCTTCGGCACTTGCGGCCTCGCTTGGTCTGCGACACATAGGCTTCTGGCACTCCCCTTGCCTACGCAAGTGTCGTGGCCAGTCCCTAACGTCCCGTTGGGACTCAGGGTCAGCCTACGTCGATTAGCCTAGTTCGTTATGCGACATTTATTAAAATTTAACACTTAGAAAAAAAAAATGGAAATCGGAAATTCAATAATTAAACTTTCTCAATTTATGTTCATATTTTTATTAATAAGCCAATTCCAAATAATTGGTGATTGGAAAAAGATTAAAGAATTCTCTATACTTTTACTTTTCATAAAAATTTCAGATGTTTTAATTAATGCTTTCTTTAAAATTATAAATTTCTGGCCTTATATATGGCATTTTGATCAAAGTTACATTAATTCTATAAATACTATTCTATTTTCTTGGTATGGATTCGCAGATTTTGGAAAAATTGGCATGTGGACAGTTTTATTCTCTTTTCCAAAATTCAATTTAATCTCTGATTTTCTGAGTATAATATTAGTTATTAAATATTTTAAATTTAAATCATTGAACAATAATGAACTTCCCCAAAACCAATTTATATATCCAATTTTAGTTTTTGCATTAATCTTAAATATCGGTTTTTTTCTTTCTGACTCAGAAATATCTTCATATTCGACAAAGTTTAACATTCCTCTCTTGACTAAAGAAATTCTATCAGAAAATGGATCCTCTATTGTATGGAATATTTCATCCTTCTATATTTTATTCTTTGCAGCAGGAATCATTAGTTATTATTTCTACTTAAGCAAAAAATCATCTAAAATTAATTTGTTTAAATATTACTTTCTTTCCTATCTAGTTTTCATATTCTTTATTGAATTTCTTAAAAACGAAATCCCTTATATTGCCACATTTACAAATAACCTAAATTCTCATGATAAGACTATGCAAAATTCTTGGTCAGGATTTTCTTTCTCTCAAATACAATCATTATTAATTGGAATCTTACTTTTATTCAAAAGTTATAAAAAATAAACGTCGCATAACAGCGTCTACTCACTGCGCTTCGGCACTTACGGCCTCGCTTGGCCTGCGGCACATTCCTCTCCGTCACGCTTCTCGCTCCGCAAGAAGACGCGCCGACGCTAACGCCTACTTCGTAGGCTCAGCTACGAGGAACGTCGAGTAGACTAGTTCGTTAGTTGCAATGTGCAGATTTTCGTTCTCGCCATGTTCGTTTTTTCTCGCTTTTTTTCCATTAAGCAAAGATCTATACAAAAGTATAATCTAGTCGGTCTCACTTGTTTAAGATCTCATTTACTGATTTACATTGCTCTGTCTGTTAATGTTTTCTGGTGGACTTCCAGTTCTTTTTTATAGTTAATTTTTACTCGAACGGCACACTGCAACTAACAGCGTCTTAACGCTTCGCTTCGGGTCTCACGCCCTCGCTCGGCCTACGGCAAATTTCCCGCATTCCCTAACGCCTACTACGTAGGCTCAGGGCGGGAAACTTCGTCAAGACTAGTTCGTTATGCGTAATTATTTTAAAGGAATTCTAATGAAATTATCAACAATATTCATCATCACACTTTCAATACTAATCCCAAGTGGACTTTTCACATTTTACATGAAGAATACTAGATCATTTCAAGGAGTCACAATAAATTTTTATGTTAATCAAGAATTAGACAAAGAAAACAATAAGAATATTGTAATATCAGAAGAAAGCATAAAAAAGTTAGAGAATACTTTAAAACAATCAAACGCTATTCCCTCAGAAGAAAGATTATTGGTAATCTACGAAAGAGAAAGAGAACATTACATTCTACTTATTTCAATATTAACAATTATACTAACAATAGTTTCAACTTATTTTATATTTTCTAGATTTGTAGAAAAAGAAGAGTATGTAGAAATACGTGCTACAGCAAATGAAATGAATAATAAATATGAAAAGATATTAAATGAGTTAAAATTCAATTTAATAGTTCAAGACATTATAATCAAAACAGATCTTTTCAATAAAAACTTAACTTTAATCAATGATGAGACTATGACGATTGTAAAAAATACATCGGATTTCGAAAAATATGTTTTTGACCAATTTAATGAAATATTCGAAGGCCTTGAATTATACTCTCACAGTAGCAGTTTTCCGACTATTTATGCACCAACGATTAACTACATTGCAGCGACAATCAAACACGGATATGCAAAACAATTCTTAACAGAAGACGAAAGTAATATACCTAACGGAGCATTCTTTAAAAATCAAATTAATCACATCAAAATTCTATTTGGAAAAAGTAAATATTCCGAATTTAGAAATTATATTAATCTAGCAATACCAAACTTAAAATTGCCTTAGCAAAATAACTACGCATAACAGCAACTAACCGCTTCGCTTCGGGACTTACGCCCTCGCTCGGTCTGCGACACATAGGCTTCTGGCACTCCTCTTGCCTGCGCAAGTGTCGTGGCCAGTCCCTAACGTCCCGTTGGGACTCAGGGCCAGCCTACGTCGGTTAGTCTAGTTCGTTATGCGAAATTCAATAAAATTAAAGGTAAAAAAAATGAAAAAAACAATATTAATATTACTACTCCTAGGTTTACAATTTTGTACAAAGCAAATTAAAAACAAAATTGAAATAAATAATTACGTTGATGACAGAACCAATTCATTAAGTGAAAGATACACTGTAAATACTAGTAGTAAACTTAAAAATTTTGCGAACAAAACGACTGTACAAATTGTAATTCTAATTATTGATTCTATCGGAGATAACAATATAAATTCTTTTACAAATGAAATATCAAATCAAAATGGTATAGGTCAAAAATATGCAAACAATGGAATTTTAATTTTCTTATCTAAAAATGATAAAAAAGTTAGAATCAATATTGGCTCAGGTATGGAATGGATTATCAGTGATAATCTTGCAGGAACTATTATCAAAGAAATGATTCCATTTTTAAAGGTGGGAAACTATGAAAAAGCACTGGACGTCGCATTAAACAAAATCATTCCATTAACGGAATCAGTTTCCTGGAATATTTCAAAAAAGCAATTAACACAAATCACAAAGTCTGACTTGAGTTCTATTTTCCAATTCAAAGGAATAAAAACGAGCAAAGCTTCTACTGAAGATATAAAATATGAAAACCAGAGTAACGAATTCTTAATAATTAAAACCAATAACGGCATAAAATTAAATTTATTAGTAACAGTACACCAATTTCCATCTTATTTGATTGAAGAAAAAGAAGAAAAGCTAATTACGGCTAGACTAATAGATCTAAATCCTCTTACTTTTCAACTTTTAGACGTTGAATGAATAATATTGAACTTCGCATAACAGCGTGGAAACGCTGCGCTTCGGCACTTACGGCCTCGCTTGGGCTGTGCCACATTCCTCTCCGTCACGCTTTCTTGCGCTCGCAAGAAGCGCGCCGACGCTAACGCCTACTTCGTAGGCTCAGCTACGAGGAACGTCGTCTCCACTAGTTCGTTATACGCCATTTTTAAAAAATACTTATTAAAAAAAGGAATTATTTAGATGAAATTAGTTTTTACTTCAATCGACTATACAAAAATAAAAATTATAGAAGCGTCACTAAAATCTCAAAATATAAGAGCAATTACAAAGGGAGAAGACTTAGATGTTTTAAATGGAATAATTCCAAGACATTCCAATTTAATTGAAGTTTACGTTCCAGATGAAGAGTTTGAGAAAGCCTTATCTATAATTGATATCGGAAATCTTCCGGAAGAACAATTTGAAGAAGATGATATTAAACATATAAAACAACATCATTATGAAAGTTTAAAAGAATTATCATTAAAGAAAGACAAAATAGCACTTTTAAACTTATTATGTGGAATTTTAATTGTTTCAAATATTTTCTTTCTAATTCTCTTTATTACCCAAATCGATAAAAACATGAAATTGAAAAATTCCATTACTAATTCTTCAGTTGTGTATGATTTTGATTACGATAAAAAATGCATTCGCGGTCTTAGTAAAATTGATCAAATATTAGTGTCAGAAGAATGTTACATAGATGATTCAGAAATTCGAAAAACCGCTAAGTATTATAATTTAGAAGGAATTTTGAAATTAGAATATTTAAATCCATATAACCTCGAGTTTTTTACGATAGAAATTTCATATGATAGATTAGGAAAGAAAATAAGTGAATTTACCGATTTTGATCATGATGATAATTATGATGAATGGATTTTGTATGATAACAAAGAGAATATTCTAAAAAAATACAAAGATTTAAACAAAGACTTTAGGTTTGACGAATCCGAAAGAGTATACTAGCTACCTCAAAATCTAAATTACCGAAAAAATAATTAAATTTTGTTATTCTCCCTCTACCAATTTATTATAAAAAACGGCGTATAACAGCGACTAACCGCTTCGCTTCGGGACTTGCGCCCTCGCTCGGTCTGCGACACATAGGCTTCTGGCACTCCCCTTGCCTGCGCAAGTGTCGTGGCCAGTCCCTAACGTCCCGTCGGGACTCAGGGCCAGCCTACGTCGGTTAGTCTAGTTCGTTATGCGAAACGATTTTACAATCCGATTGATATATAAACTAATGAAAAGAAAAACAAACAATACACAAGAACAAAGAAAAAAGAAAGTAAAGGCATTTAAATTTAAATCGTCTTTGCAATTTGACCATATTTTAGATATAATTATAAACAAAAGATTATATTGTTCAGACTGGCTGAAATTAAATGATCCAATGGAAGGCCAATTTGCCTACAGCTATAACAACGAAGTAAAGAAAGTAAGCGAAATAATTAATGGAATTGTAGATAAAAAAAAACAATATAAAGTATGCTCACTATCATCAATCTACAATTCACATTTACTATGGGCACATTATGCAAATGGATTTGATGGCGTAGCAATTGAAGTTGAGTTAAATGAAAATAAATATATTCAAAGAGTAAATTACGGGGGCGTTTTCGCAGGAATAAATTTAAATAATAATATGGAGACTGATGAAATAGCTAGAACAATACTATTTTCAAAGTATATTGAATGGAATTACGAAAAAGAAATCCGAATTCTCTGTCATCAAGAATATTACTATGATTTAAAAATAAAACGCGTAATAGCTGGTACTCGAATTAACAAAATTCTATGCGATACGTTGAACTTTATCTGCCACAATCTAGGAATTCCTTTTTCTAAAATTGGCATAGGAGATGAGGGAATGGATATTGATTTTGTTAATCCTATAAAAAATTTCAAAACGATTCTCGAAGCAGAAGATAATTTCTAACAGTAAATCGCTTCGCATAACAGCGACTAACCGCTTCGCTTCGGGACTTACGCCCTCGCTCGGTCTGCGACACATAGGCTTCTGGCACTCCCCTTGTATGCGCAAGTGTCGCGCCAATCCCTAACGTCCCGTTCGGGACTCAGGGCCAGCCTACGTCGGTTAGTCTAGTTCGTTATGCGTAATGCCATAAAAATATATTAAAGAAAAGGAAGAAAATACTGAGTTTAAAAGAAATTTCCATAAGTTCAGAAAATCACAATGCTAAACAAAAAGAATTTTATTCCGAAACACACTGTGTTAGTGAGTTATATTGGTCATCACTAAAAGATAACTTAAAAACTGGGGAAATAAAAAAATGTGTTATTAAGGCAAATGCAAATATAAAAGATCGGACATTTGAACACAATTTAATAGGTAATGACGTAATCACTACTGAACTTCAATTTAATTTTGAATTATATAATAGTTCAACTCAATTTGAAAAAAAGAAAATGCTACTTGATTTCATCCATGAAGGAATGTTAAAACTAGCAAAAAAAGAAGATTGGGATATTAAACAACTAGTTCAAGCATATAGTAATTGTATACAGAAGAATATCACTTACCACTTCTTTATAAAAAATAAAAAAGTATTATCTCCAAATAAAAAATTTAAAATTGCATTATGGTGTGAATGGGATTTAGATTTTGTAAAACTATATTGGACATTATTTGATAAATTCGAAAATGAAATTTCTAGAAAACTTATTACAAAAAATGAACCCCATTTCGGGGAATTTGTCTATTACCTTTCATGGAAATGGATAAATGATAAAACGATTATCATTGAAAACAAATATAAGTATAGCAAAAATGAAAATTGGATAATTTCAATTTCTTAAAAAGAAATATTACATAAACATGGCACTGCATATAACAACGCCTTAACGCTTCGCTTCGGCACTTACGGCCTCGCTCGGTCTCCGACACATAGGCTTCTGGCACTCCCCTTGCCTACGCAAGTGTCGTGGCCAGTCCCTAACGTCCCGTCGGGACTCAGGGCCAGCCTACGTCATTAAGTCTAGTTCGTTATACGACATATGGATAATCAAATGGAATATCAGTCAAAAGTATATATTTTCGCTCCTATAATCAATGCTAGTTCCGAAATATTAAAGGCAAATAAATTTCTCAATATCGAAATTCACCAATTGGATCATAGAACGGGCGAGAAAATGTTATATGATTTATACAAAAGAGACAGATTCTATGAATTTGGATATTTTCTATTTAGAACAGGTGAAAAATTTTATTACCTTACTCAGGAACTAGATTTACCAGAATTAGAAATAAATGACTTAAATTTTCCAACCAACAATCCTCTTTGGCCAAATGCATATTTACAAAGATCCAAAATTCAGATAAATAATTTGGAATTTAAAAAGAAAATTCTCAATACATTCTCAAGAGGGAGTATAAAGTTCCCAGAATTTAATCTTGTAATAAAAAATCCAGTAAATCAAAGCCTAAATATCATAGCCACAATAGGAAATCAGGCAATAGGAAACTTAAACGGATTATTTGAAATAGACAATTGGGATCAACTATATTCATTAGAAAATATAAAAACTTCCAATCTTCATGACTATATAAACATCGCAATTGATCATCTTGATAAATCATTCACAAATAGTGATTATTTCTCTTTCTTATCAATCTTAATTGCTTTCGAAGTTCTTTTCAACAATGGAAAAGATCAAATTAGATATACTATTTCTAGAAACGTAGCAGTAATGCTTGGTGAAAATATCGAGGAATCAAAAGAAATTTTCAAAAATATGAAATTTGCATACGATATTCGCTCTGCACTTGTACATAATGGAAAATATAAAGAGGAAGATGTCGAAAAATATTTACCAATCCTGGAACTATATTTGAAAAAAACTTTGAAATATTTATTAATTAATAAAATATCTAAAGATGAATTAATAGAAAAATTAACTCAATTAGGATTCGGCAATAGTTTGGTATAGCATCCATACGTCGTATAACAACGGGGAAACGCTGCGCTTCGGCACTTGCGGCCTCGCTTGGGCTGTGCCACATTCCCTTTCTGTCACTCGTTTGCATCCGCAAACTCCGTGCCAGTCCCTAACGTCCCGTTGGGACTCAGGGTCAGGGAACGTCGTCTCCCCTAGTTCGTTATGCGAAAGATGTTAAAATTTATGAAACAAAAACTATAAACATTAATATTAATCCTTCTACCGTCCATACTGAGTACTCAGTATATTGAAAATGAACAAAAGGAGTTTAAACCAGAATGGAAAACTGGAGATATCCTAACAGTTTTTTCGCCAAATGGATTATATTTGTACAAAGAAATATGTAATCAATTTGATCCTGATGATTGCGAAAATCATATTATTAAATACTTACCATGAAATACTAAGATTGTATTCAAAGAAATAGCTAATACGGATATGCAAAATTACTTTGGAATCAATGCTCCAATGGTAAAAGTCTCAGTGGATAATACTTTAGGCTTTGTCTTTTCTGGATTACTGAGTAAATTACCAACTATTCCAATGATTTGTAATAATTTTCAAAATTATGTAGAATCAAATTATGGAAAAATTATAAAAAAGAAAGAGGAAAACTGGTGTATTTCTGAATACGGTGAACACTGTGGAAAAACACTCAAATCATTTTACAATAAAGATATTGTTTATGCGACTTCTACTTCGTCCGGAATTAACGGAAAAGATATCCGAACAAAATCTATAATTAATTTAAACGTATCCTTACATGAAGCTTTTCTGATCGCCTTGAATTGTAGTAGTAGTGAAATTAAAAACTATCAATTTGACAAATTTGAAAGAGATGCTATTGGCTGGCATCTCGAATCCAATAATCTCACAATTTGTGAGTACGATAAAAACAGTGATAAACCACTAAAGTCCGTTTACTATCAATTGCGTTTTTCATACAACGAAAATAGGCAATCTGAAATAACAATTACACGAAATATAAATTATTCTGATAATTGCAAATAACTACATCCTTCGCATAACAGCGTGGAAACGCTGCGCTTCGGCACTTATGGCCTCGCTTGGCCTGCGGCACATTCCTCTCCGTCACGCTTTCTTGCGCTCGCAAGAAGCGCGCCGACGCTAACGCCTACTACGTAGGCTCAGCTACGAGGAACGTCGTCTCCACTAGTTCGTTATGCGCAAGACCGTAAAAATTAATTTTAAAATACAAACTTTAAACAGTTGACATTGTCTACTAATTAAGGACAATAACAAATGTGGAAAAACGTGTCTGTCATTATCCGCTTAAAAAGATCAAAGAACTGATAATCGAGGGAAAATTTTCTATTACAAAAAATGCTCAAAAGACGGCTATTGAACAATTTGGATATGGTGAGACTGAAATTATTAATGAAGTTCTCAATTTACATAATTCAGACTTTTTTAAATCAATGACTTCTCATAATAATCATTTGCTCTGGCACGATGTTTACAAAAAAGAAAGCAATAATTATAAACTTTATATTAAAATCCAAATTTCGAACAGTAATACTTTAGTTATTTCTTTTAAAGGAGATGAAAACATATGAAAGATAAAAAATGGATCGATTGTCCTGTCTGTGGTGAAACAAATTCTATGGTTTTCAAAACTGATGTCTCTGAAAATTTCAATATTAAAGATTATGGAAACCTTAAAATAAATCACATAGAAGGTTACTATTGCAAAAATTGCAAAGACGGAATTCTTACAAGAAAATCTCAGAATCACATTAATGCTGCAATTGCTGAATTTAAAGCTAAAAAAGATGCAGAGGTTACCGTTGCTGCGGATCTCATTAGTGTTGATGAAATGGCAAAGAAGTTAAAATTGTCTCGCCAATCTATTCATAAAATGATGAACATTGGAAAAATCAGATATGTTTTCGTTGGCGATATTAGATTGCCTTTAAAAAACCAAAAAGTCTCTCATAAATAACGGTCCAGCGCATAACAGCGTCTACTCACTGCGTTTCGGCACTTACGGCCTCACTTGGGCTGCGCCACATTTCCCTTCTGTCACTCGCTCGCATACGCAAGCTACGTGCCAGTCCCTAACGTCCCGTTCCGGGACTCAGGGTCGGGAAACGTCGAGTAGACTAGTTCGTTATACGTCATTATGAGGAATTATATGTGGTATTTATGTGATCAATGTGTTAAACATTCGGAATTGAAAATCTATATCAAAGACACAAGCAGGCTGGGAAGAAAGTGCGTAATTTGTGGCTCAAAAAACAATCAATCCGTCCCATTTTCAAATAATCGACTTTTACAAAATCTCTTTAGATCAATTGTAAGACTAAATTATTCTCAGAAAGAAATCAGGAACGATTATCAACTAATAAAATATTTAACTGAGCCTAACAATCTACTGACACACTATAAAGTTGTAACAGAACCAAACCACTATCAAAAAAGAAAATTTTTTGGAAAATGGTCAGATATGCCACTGCGAGCAATTACAGGAATTGAAAATAAAGATAATGATATTAAAATATTTTTACCTACTCCGACTGAACAAAGCCCAATATTCAATTATGCATTAAAGGAACACTCAATAGACTGGGTAAAGCTAAATCAAGCGTTCATAAAAAATGCCTACACAGAATTTAATAAAATCTTTAATTCTATGCTTTTCCCTTATATAGAAAAACTCGAAATAACTTTAAAAAAAGATGAACTATTCTTTAGAGCTAGATTGGGATATGATAAATCAAGAACCAACCCAACTAGCTTTAAAAAATTTCCATATGACGGAAATGAAATATACTCTCCACCGGCAAAAAAACGCGACTCAAGGAAAATTCAACAAACATAAAGTTTCAATTTTCTATGGAGCGACAAACCTAGATACAGTAATTTCAGAAATGAGGCCTCATCCTGGGCACCATGTATCAATCGCCCAATTTAAAACAAAAAAAAATTTAAAAATTATTGATCTAACTTCGTTCAAATTAGAAAATTTTTGTAATTCTGATAAAGAATTATGGTCATACAATTTCTTATCTCATTTGCAAAATTTTATAAATACGCCTATTTTACCAGAAGAGAAAAAAAGCTTATATAAGTTTACGATTGCAATAGCCGAATATTTTAATCAAAATAGTTATTCAGGATTACTATACAAAAGCTCAATATCAAACGGAAACAATGTTGCCCTATTTGATAAACAAGTCACATTAATTCCTGGCTCGGCAGAATTATATAAAATTAGCAGTGTCACCTTCAAAAAAGAAAAAGTAATTTAGAACAATCATAACGACGTATAACAGCACCTTAACGCTTCGCTTCGGCACTTACGGCCTCGCTCGGTCTGCGACACATAGGCTTCTGGCACTCC
>NZ_RQFO01000021.1 GCF_004770045.1 Leptospira montravelensis | reverse complement strand
TATATCAATGTATGAAGTTTGTATCTTTTCAATTTTTCCAGATTTGGACCTTAAATTAAGGATTTCTTCTCCAGTAATTTGATTCATTGTTTTTTAAATTGAATTTTCAGAATTGCGCTTAACGAATTAGTCTTCCCGAAGTTCCCTGTAGCCGAGCCTCTGCAGGAGGCGTTGGCGTCGGCGCGTCTTCTTGCGGAGCGAGAAGCGTGACGGAAGGGAATTTGCCGTAGGCCGAGTGAGGCCTTGTGCCGAAACGTAGCGGGAAGACGCTGTTATGCGCTGTGACTTAATACTGATCATTATTTATTTTAATTTTATTTTTTATTATTATCTTTTTTGATTCTTTTATGGCTTCGATGATTTTTGAAGTTTCTGATTCAGTAGTTTCTAGATATTTTTCACTTGGTTCTACGACTAGTTTACCTTCTGAAATTCTTATTTCCTGAATATTGTAAACTTGTTTAAATCCAATAATACCGGAGGCGATTAAGCTTACGAACGAAATCCCGATAGAGGATATACTTAAAATATTTGTTAATTTTTGATGTTTTTTTTCAGAGCGGAATCTTAATTCTTCAGAATCTAGATAGTTATTTTTTTTTAATTCATATAAATTTTCTGTAGGTAGAAAAGTTAAGTTTGTTAATCTAATAATATCTTTTTGTAAATTTGGATCAATGTGATCGTATATCAGATACTGTTCACCATCAATTGGTAAACCGAGTCTATCAGTATTTTCAGTTTTAAATGTCATTAAAAATTTATTATCAATTAGATAATTCAATATATCGGTAATATAAGCTAAATCAAAGATTAGAGTATCCATTAATTTTCGAATGTCTTGAATGCCATTTTGTTTTACGAAGTAGTCGAAATAGCTTTTTTCAATTCTTAATAGGCATTTTTCGTTATTTATGAATTCATAGTAAAAATTTGATACTAGGCCATAATAGCCATTTATATCAAAGAGAATATTTGCTAAGGAATTATAAGAGCTTGCATTATGTAATCTTAATAGTTGGTCTATTATTTTTATATCTGTTTTTGTAAATGTTTTTAATTTAAGGCCTTGCGCATAACGAACTAGGGGAGACGACGTTCCCTGACCCTGAGTCCCAGTAACGGGACGTTAGGGACTGGCACGTAGCTTGCGTATGCAAGCGAGTGACAGAAAGGGAATGTGGCGTAGCCCGAACGAGGCCGGCAGTGCCGAAGTGAAGCGTTTCCCCGCTGTTATACGCTGGTTCGCATTTTTTAGTTTTGTGGCCAGTAAAGTTTCTTTAGTGGTAATATTGATCTAGAATAAGGATCAAAATTATCATAATTATCAATTATGAGTTCAACTAAATGATCTAAATCTACTAATGTGCAGGGAATTACTGAGCGTTCCGCTTCGTACTTAGTTTCTTTTGTAAATCCACTTGTTGAGACGAATATACCTCTATCTTTTTCTCTTAATCCACCGAGAAATGATCTTACTTCAGTCACTCCCATTGATGTAGTTCGATGCTTTACTTCTACTACAATTCTGGGTTCTTCTAAGCCTAATCCATCTGGAGATGCAATTATATCTCTTCCTCTGTCAGGACCTTTTTTCGAAACACGAGCTTTATATCCCATCGCCTTTAACAGTCCGGCAACTAATTCTTGCATTTCTTCCCATGATATTTTTGAAATTCTATCCTTTATGAATTCGTGAGCTTTAAGCTCGAAATCTTCTTTTATGATTTGAAGTTCTTCGCTATCATCTAGGTTATTAGATGTATTTGCTGTGCTTACATTAGCAATGTCTAAATTCAGAAATTCATTTTGTATTTCCTCCGTTAACTCAAATATTGTTAAAGATGAACCTAGAGTATTTTTAGTGCTTGGCAATAATCTGTCACGTCCGATTGTTTTAATCCATTCGACCTTTCTATTATGGTAATAATCATTGATACCATTTTTGATGAATTGATAGTCTCCAGTAATTTTTCCAAATAAATAAATCCGACTATTTGGATTGTATGTGATTACATAATCATTTAGCGAGAAGTCTAAAACAAATTTTTTAAGCTGAGATTTGGTCGAAATTATTTTTCCTTCTTTATAGTCAGGATATAGCATCCTTACTTTTTCTTCAATACTTGATTCGACTGTTAAATTTTTGAGATCACCGACTTCGTTCCAACCAATTCCAATTAAATTTTTTTCATTAAATTCATCGAAAAGATATCCATCTTCTCCAGCTCTAATCATCCATGTTTTCATTTATGTTCCTTTATTTAGATTTTGCGAACTTGCGTATAACGAACTAGGCTAATCGACGTTTCCCGACCCTGAGTCCCGGCGGGACGTTAGGGACTGGCATGTAGCTTGCGTATGCGAGCGAATGCCAGAAGGGAAATGTGGCGCAGCCCAAGCGAGGCCGTAAGTGCCGAAGCGCAGCGTTTCCCTGCTGTTATGCGAAGTCGTAGGTTGCTAAACTATTTCTCTACTAATTTACCAGTAACAAATTTATGAATTAAGCTAGAAATAAAGGTTTGGTAAGGTAAACCCTCTTCAAATGCTTTTTTTTGAATTGATTGTAAATCTAATTGATTGAGCCGAATATTTATTCTTTTGTTTTTTGCCAGTGTTGCAGAAGCAGCTTTTTGGTAACTGCTAATCAATTTATTATTCAATCCGATTGATTTCCATTCACCAGCTTCATATGAAGCGAGAATATCATTTTCTTCCTTAGAAAGTGTAGGGAGCTTTTTTGGTATTTTATCTATTTTAGATTTCATTGTCGTCACCTTCTTTTGAAAGATAATTGCGTGTAGCTTTTCTGCTAGGTATAATAGTTTTGAGGAAAATTTCGTCTTTATTCTCGATAAAAGGAACTAAGTAGACGTAGTTTTCTATCTCAATAATGAAAATTGATTGGTTAGGATATTTATCTTTATTTGGGTGTTTAATGATATCTAAGAGAAACCCGTTTTCAATTTGAAAAAGGATTAATTCAAAAGAAATACCACGTTCTTTTCTTAGGATTTCGTCTTTCTTAATATCCCACCGATAATTCTTCACTTAAACATATCTGATGACAATGTGTGCCTTGTGTCAATTGCTTTTGTTTTACTTTTTTCTTTATTTTTTTAATGTTTTAGCAGGTTCGATAGGTTTAGATTCCTACGATTTCGCATAACGAACTAGACTAACCGACGTAGGCTGACCCTGAGTCCCAACGGGACGTTAGGGACTGGAACGACGCTTGCGTAAGCAAGAGGAGTGCCAGAAGCCTATGTGTCGCAGACCGAGCGAGGGCGTAAGTCCCGAAGCGAAGCGGTTAGTTGCTGTTATGCGTAGTAGTTGGTGTTAAGATTTTTGCCAAACCAAGAATCGATATCCGCCATCAAAATGGTTTTCTTCCAAAATTTGTCCGTATTTATTATTCCAAGTTCCATTCTTTAAATCGTTTTCAAGTCTTTCCTGGATTAGATTTAATGTATTTGTTTCTAAACTAGCTAATGGAGAAATTCCAGATATAAAATTTTGATCAAGATACAAGGAAGGTTTTTTCCACCCGGAGGCAAAGAAGTTATTTGTAAGATTATCTGGTAGGGGATAATCAATTATCTTAACATCTGTATTCGCAGTATATTGAATCAGGGATTTAAAATTTTCAATATTAATATAATTTGGTATAGCTTTTTCAAAAACAATTTCAAAGTAATCAAATAGCCATGATTTTTTGCTAACTAGTGAAGGATCTGCAGTAAAAATGACAGCAAAATGTTTAGATTTTAAAGTTCTATTTATCTCCGAAATAGCTAATTGTAATTTATTGAAATGATGAGACGCTAGAACCGAGAAAACACCATCAAAAAAATTGTCCTGAATGTCGATATGTTCAGCGGAACCTTTTATCCATTTAATGTTATTGTTTTGTGGTGCTTGAGCAAGCATAATGTCCGAAGGCTCAAGTGCAGTAACATTATATCCTTTTGCTGAGAAGAAATTTGAATAGTTTCCGGTTCCAGCACCAACATCCAATAACTTAAGGTTAATTCCGTTTGGTTGTAGGTTTTCTTCGATAATAGAAGCAATTCTATGATCAACTTTTCTTGTTTTATTATAATTAAGCCCGATTTTATCGTAAGTTTCCATGTTTTTATATAGAGTTCCAACTATTACGCATAACGAACTAGCCTTAACGACGTAGGCTGACCCTGAGTCCCGTTAACGGGACGTTAGGGACTGGAACGACACTT
>NZ_RQFO01000020.1 GCF_004770045.1 Leptospira montravelensis | reverse complement strand
TCGAAGAGAAGGGATTTAGAATTTAGCAGGGAATAGGTGTTAAGAAGGAGGGAAATACAGAGGAGAAGAGAGACCTGAGCCTCGCCAAAACTATAATAGCGAACCAAATGTTCGTTAAGTTAGATGCTGGATGCAAACGGGTTTGATTTTGAAGACAAAAATATAAACGGAAGTCATCGATTTCTAGTGATTCACAAAGACTTTGTTCCCAAAATGAGTGTTCCGTTGATCGCTCGGACATAGGTAATTTCTTCTATAGAAGAGATTACTTAGAAAAAGCATGTAAACTATGATTGCAAACCGAAGCTTAAAAGAGAGCGATCTCTCTTAAGCGCTTTTTTTCCAGGAGTAGGTGTGGAAGAGACCGCCTAACATGGGAGTTGATTCCAAGTGGCAGTTTCCATCTCTTGGTTTGTGGAGAATTGGTGAGGGGATGGGGGTTTCTCGGGATTTGGGCGGCGGCTAATTGCAATGCAGATAGCCCAAGAAGAAGGGGGTGATAAACGCATATCGCATAACTGCTTGTTTCTCCGCGTTTATCTGTAGTTCGTATAAATATCATTTATCTATGGTCAGGCGTTTAACAACATAATCATTTATTAAATATCAATTTTTATTATAAATCTTTTCCAAGCCTTCTTTTAGACTATAAGTTATATCCTTTCGATAAGTTTCTCCAAGTGAAGTGTCCCTCACGGTGGCGTGGCCAAGGATGGCCTAAGCTCGCCAGTCGGAACAGGAAGTTCCGCTGGCTGGAGTGGGGGATACTGAACTCGTTAAGAAGGAGGGAAATACAGAGGAGAAGAGAGACCATCCTTTTGGGAATCGGATGGGTGGGGGGTCTTCTAAACGACTCAGATCAAAAATTATTCAAATAAATCAGCATGCGTTCCAGTCCGTTCAAAAATAATAGAATTTTGGTCTAATTTATAAATAAGTAACCAGTCAGGTTCAATGTGACATTCTTTTCGATTTTTATAATTTCCTACTAACTTGTGATCCTTATGTTTCGCAGATAATGGGGTGCCATCAATCAACTGAGACATTATTTCTTTTAGTTTAGTAAGATCTTTTTTTCGTTTTTTCTGTAACTTAATATCTTTATTGAATTGATTAGTATAACTAGGAATAAATTTCATATCCCCAAATTTTCAAATAACTCTTTCTTAGATTTAAATGTTTTTAGGGCTTTGTTTTTATCGGTAGATTCCAAGGTCTTTTTAGTTATTTTATTCGGTACCTTTACCGCAAATGGAATTCCTCGTGTTAGCTTAATCTGGTGATAGAAAATGTTAATAGCTTCCGAGGTAGAAAGTCCTAGTCGTTCAAGGATATTTTCTACATCTTTTTTTAAATTATCTTCTACTCTTGCACGAATCATTGCTGTTTTAGCCATACTCTTAACTTCCTCAGATTCACTGTATCTCGTTTGGGATACAAGTCAATTTTTTTATACAGCTTAATTTTTATTTTTGTGAGACACTAATCTAGCCCCTTGCGCCAGCGATAGTAGCGGAAATCCTTTCCGTAAACTAAATTATTTTGGTCAACAAATCGATTGGAAAGATTGGAGCGAATAGCGCGGTCGTTCTAGAATCAAATACCAATCAACTAACGGATTCGAGGCGCCATGAAATGGTCACTCATTATTTTTTATCAAAAATTCAAAGCGATTAGAAATAGTGGACCACTCAAATAAAATCTTAAAATTAATATCTAATGTTTAAAACAAATAATTTAATCATTTCACGTACCAAGGTAATTCGCTTATTTAAAGTAGAATTAATGGAAAATCGCAATTCAATAAAAGTCCGGGAAAACACAGATTCCGATTTGCATACTTTGCTGTCCGAATTCATAACAATGCCAAAAACAGAATCATTAAAACTTATCCTTCAAATGAAAGCGCGACGTTATACTATGATTTAAAAGCTGGAGGTCTATACTTTTGCCTCTGATTTCTAATTCTATCTGAAGAAAATTTTGATGAATTTGCTATTGATGCAAAAGCAAGAGAACACAAGGACCAAAGAGATTTTTAGACTTCAGTTTATATTCCCTACATTTCCCAACTTGACTTTATACCGTCAGGACTATTACATGAAGCAATATGAAACTTCCCATAATTTACATTATGTCGCATAACAGTCGTTAATTGATATGAGCGCACTCGTACATCCTTTACAGTTTTTTACAGAAAGGCACATCGGTAACATTTTAGATCACTCACATGGGTTACACATATACTGGTCAATTCTATACAATAGTCTTTGGTATTTCAAAACTTTACTCGTATATAAATCTAAAATGCCAAGGATTGCATTCGCAAATTAAATAGACACCACTTTCATAACAATCAGTAGCTTTATAATTCTCCGTAAAAACTATATTTTTTTTGCCATGTGTCTCAATGAATTCTATGATACTTTCTAGGTTCCTATAAGTAGCACTCTATGTTATGATTTTTCAGACGAATCTTTAAGCTTGTAGTGATATTCATGGCGTCTATATTCAAAAATCATAAAATAAAAAATAAATTGCCTAAATGAACATAGTTTTCATTTTGCATTCATATTTTTAAAACAATGCAAGAAATTAAAACTACAGTAACTTATAACTTAAAAAAAGATTCTATCATTACAGGTTTCGAGAGTATATTATTTGAAAGAGACTATAGTGGAAATCTATGGATTGGCTCTTGGAACAAAAGTCCTTTACTTTATAAAATCGATGGAAATCAAATCACACGTTTCGAATTTCCCATTGGCTATTACTTATCAAGCGATAATTCATTTGATTCTAATTCTGATCATGTATTGTTTGGATCTTCAAATTCAGTATTATACTTTAGAGATGATAAGTTTTATAGCCTTGCATCCCCTAAGTTAGCAAACCCTTCTCCCTACCAAATTTTGAATCTTGCAAACTATACTTACGTGATCTTTGCAAATACTACCGGCAGAAAACAGATTCATAGATGGAATGGTACAAATTGGGAAATCTTGAATTGTGATTTGGATTTTCAAAATCTATATAACTTAAAATCAATTGGGAATGATCGAATTTTAGTTACAGAAGGAAATTCAGAAGTTGCTTATATCTTAGATCAAAACGGAAAGTTAATTTTTGAATTTGCACCTAGTGGTGCGCCAATGAAAGTTAAAATTAATTCGAAAAGAATATTTCTATTTTCAGATTCAAAATTAGAAGTAAGAAACAGCGACGGGGAACTAAAGAATCTTCTTGATTTGTATGAAGAATCAATGAAGGCGTATTTTGGTTCGTATCTACAATTCATAGACATATTTATTGAAGATGAATCTAATTTGAGTTTGTTGCTAAAAGAAAAAAACAAAAAGCCTGCAAAGAAATATTTATTAAATTTTAATTTAGATACGCTGACTCTTACCCCACACCCACTGCAAGAAAAAATGAATACCGATTTAAACTTACTTAGATTCGAGAAGGATAATTTGGGGTGCTATTGGTTTAAAATTTATGGGAATCATTACTCTGAATCTTTTATAACGTTAAACGCGGAATTAACAACATGAAACAACCTACTCAACTTAATATAAAAAAGGCTGATTTTTATTCAGGAAATCTAAAAGAAATAATAGTAGATCGAATGTTAGTGTTTCAATCACTTAGAGATAAATTTTTAAAAGCAATTGATAAAAACCAAAACAAATTAGATGGAAGTTTTTTAAAAAAATTTGAATCCATGTATGGCTTTAGACCCGGGAATGAAATTTTGGAATGGGAAAACCTAAAAAAAGGCTACAAATCGATTATGTACGAAGTAGCTGATGTTTGGAACATGATCGACCATCACTCAGCAGAAGAAGAGGAAATGGAAGAAGATGAAGATGGTGGCTTTGATTATGCAATTTCTTCAACAGAAAAATTAGTGAAAAGTAATGATCCTGAAGAAATTCTTTTATGGTTGGTAGGTACTTATAGTGGGCTAATGTTCTTATTCAATGGATCTTATGCTTTTGCTTCAGATGGAGGGGGAGACACTTGTTGGATCAATCTTTTGCCAAATGAAAACGAATCCATAGAAGTAAATTATTATAACCACGAAATAGGCGAATTAGAAAACCTACCCTATTTTTCCATTTCACATTTTATCGCTGACAATTGGAAAAATGATTCTCATGAAAGTTACGAAGATGACGAAAGAGAAGAAGAATTTGAAGAAGCGAACGCAAATCAAAAAGTAAAAGAACATATTTTAACCTCTCAAATCAATGATATTACGATCAAAGCTTTTGAAAAAGAGGCTTCTAAACTCTATGAGAAAAAACCAATCTACAACAATTCAATTGATATGTTTGAAAGAACTGCTTGGTTACTGGGACATACTTTTGGAGAACCAGCTTATGCCTTTACTGAAAAACTTGCGGATGCTCCTTCCTATTCTCTTTGGGAAGAAGAAAAGGAAGATATCAAAAACTTTCCGAATTTAGCTGCTTATTGGATACTACATCATTTTTATTTAAAGAATGAAGAAGCTTGTCGAGAAAGTATCAAAATTGCAATCAAAGGAAAAGGAAAAATAATTCCAAAAATTTGTGAACATATAATTGAATATTTAGATGGGAAATCCAAATCATTATTCAATCTACCATCAGAGAAGGTCGAGAAAATACGTTCCCAAACCTTTAGTAACGCCGATCCAAAACAAATTGAACCAAAAAATATTAAATTATACAATGAAAGTTTAGGTCTTTCCAATCTTAAAACCATTTCAAAAAAAGATTTGGAATCGAGGATACAGACTGAAGAAAACCTTTTTATAATAATCGAAGATTATCCAGATGATATTAATACACATGACTTGGTATTAAAAGAAATTTCCAAAAAGGACACTAACCTAAAAAAACTGATCGATGATTACTTCCGAGAACGAACCGATAGCGCTTATAATACTTGGCCATACAACCCGGAAAAATTGGACAAACGCCTATCCATTGCAATCAATGCCGCCTTTCGGCAAGGTTTGAAATACGACGCTGACAATAAAAAAGCATATTGCGGAATTACAAAGACCGTTGGGATGTTAGACGACGACCTGGCAATGGTTTCTTTAAGAGAAGCAGTTCATAAACTCAAACAAGATGATCCTAGGTTAGAATATGTAATTGAAGCATTGATCAATAGTGGACACAAAGAAGCAAACTCCATATTAGCTGATGCAGCATGGAGAACCTTTGAAACTCTGGACAATGTTAAAGAAATTAGGGAAAAGGTTCAAAAAGAAGGACCGACCTTGAACAATATGTTCACAGTCTATACTCACCTTAACCAAGCTTTACAAGAACGAATTTTAACCTTAGATGATGTTTCGGTTCAACTAATTCAGAAACTATTTACTTATAAGGACCATCTTGGTTTTTTTGGAATTAGTGCAGGAAATGCCTTTTCGGTATGTGCCTATTTAGATTTAAAAGAACATACAGAAATCATTGCCAATTATGCGAGAAATAGTTTTCGGATCAAAGGAGGAGATAGAAAGTCTTACCTCGAATTGAGTCAGATCATAAACATTTCGGAAGCAGCCTTAGCCTGGGCCAAAATGGAACCAGAAAAGGCAAAACAAGAGTTACACGAAATTTTTGTAAAATTAGAAGAATCGGATTATCCTGGTATTGCGATTGATCTAAAAGCATGTTATGTAGCAGGATTATTACTTTTAGAACCGGAAAATAATGAATATCTTTCTTTTTCGGAGCGTATCCTTGGAAACAAGGGTGATCAAGTCCGTGTGTATGGAATCATTCGATGGATTAGAAAACTAAAAGTTGAAAAATTCAAAGATCATCTTTGGTATCACATATATGCTGATCCCGATCCTATGGTTGATTATTCTTGGAGTTATATCGAAGTGGAAGCAAGACGCGCGTGGATTACACTCACTGGAGAAGATGCTCCTAAGTTTGACTCATCTGATAAATATGCTACATCACTTTCTAAAAACAAATCTTTGTTACCCGAGGCGATTCTCCATCCTGAAAAATATAGTATACAACATGTGTTCGAGAAAATTCGAGAAACCAAATACAAACATAAAGATGTAATTCGATATGGAGGTCCTTGGCTTGTTGAATCTTTACGATATTCTTTGGATGAATATAAATATTCTGGATCTTATGACAGGTGGGAAGCGATCAAAGCTTTATTTTTTCAAGGTCCAGAAGTGTATCCGTACTTTATGGAAATATTCCAAATGCCTTATGTGGCCCCCTCATGGAAGTCATATCTATTACAATTTATGAGGGTAATGGAACCTGAATCATTGAAATGGGAAAAGGTCCTATTGATGGAAGGAAATGAAATAAAACAACTACTAGAAGAAACTACCCCCAATTGGTATGTATGGACTGATTTATTAGCGGCAAGATTATTTTTGTTAGATGGTGAATCTTCGTTTGACGTTATCTCGCAAATGATCATTAAGCGCTTAGAAATGACAAATCACGAATCCTATGATTCTAGTATTTATGAAGAACCATTGGGACTTAGGTTGCCTTTACTTTGGAGATGGTTTGGGAAAAAAGGAGATGAATCTATCGAATCTAACTGGAAAAAAGCAAAAAAAGATTCTGAAACTTTCACCATGTTAGATATGGCTGCCAGACGAAAGTTAGATGACAAAATCCCTGAAATGATCGATATCAAAGATCCAGGGATTTTACTCACATTTTATCCTGAACAAAGGGAATATGGATGGCATACATGGATCCATTTGGCTCCAGAAACTATTCGATTTGGAACTAATGAATTTCACCTACACTCTGTTTTACCAGATTCAAAAACAGAATCTAGTATGCATGCTACCAAAACAAATTTAGAAATTGTTTGGAAAATGGCACATATTCTAGGTTACACGGTATCAAAGAAAAAACCGAAAGGGAAAAAATAGCGTTTCGTTTAGAAAATATCGTAATCGCCTTTCCTTTGATTTCTTGACAATTTGAAGACTTCAATGGAAATAAGGTGGTTACGTTAACCTAACCTTCCCCATGGATTTTGCATATTCACTTGGTGATTTCTTTTTTAAAGACTTAAAAGCTAAATTAAAATTGGCTTTGGAATTAAAACCAACTTGATATGCAAGTGAAAGCAAATTTGATTTTGGTTCCTTTTCTAATAATCGACAAACTTCAGCAATACGATATTCGTTAATTAATCGATTGAAGTTCATTCCTAAAAAGGCATTGATATACTCGCTGAGTTGATAGTCTTTGACGTTAAGTTTTTCAGAAAGAGAGGCCAAACTCAAATCTTCCTCTCGGTATACACATTCAACTTTCAATAAATAATCGAGTTCTTTTTGTAATTTTTCTAAATCAAGGTTTAGAATCCGAGAAGTGCGGTAGGATTGCCTAAGTCCAGGTAAAATATCGTTGAATAAATCGTGATTGATTTCTGTTCCAATAAAGGCAATGACTGCCATCAGTGTCGCGAGCCCTGCGGTAAAATATATTCCTGAATGCCAACGGAAAATAGTACTGAGAAGAATAAAACCAGCAAAAGTAATATTCCCTTTTAATATCATACCGAGTATTTTAACACCTAACTTTGCATCATTGTTTGGATTATTATAAAGGATATTTCTATATTGATAAATCATGCCCAAAAAAATGCCCATCCAATACACGCAGCCGATAATGGATGTAATTTCGGGAAGTGACATCGGAGCTCCCGCAAAACTTTGATTCATGGTCTGCGAAAGGGTGTTTGGTGCAAACCAATTCAATGTTAGAAGAAAAAGAACCACAAAAAAGGTAGGATACAGGCGATAAAGTTTTTTCAAAGGGACAGGTTCTGTACTCAAAAACTGTTCGATGGTATACTGCATACTCCCCGGGATTAAATAAATGATAGGAACATAGCCTTGGTTCAAAATTCGAGTCTCAAATTCCAGACCTGCAAACAAACGATAGGCGTATAAAATCATAATCCCACCGGAAAATGCCGCTATCATCGCAAAGGGAAAACCTTTGGATCCCTTTTCTTTTACAAGAATACCGATTCCCAGAATAAAGTGATACCAAGCTCCGAACTGGAGCCAAGAACCTAAGAATTCCCACATGATCGAAAAATCGTACGAAATGCACGCATCCGTCAACCATTTGGAGGTTTTCGTAGAGGGAATTAGTACAAAATCATGATATTAGACCTAAAAATTTGTCCAATATTGTCATTCTAGACGCAAGAAAAAGCGATTTGTGGTAAATTTGAGGCAATTTAGAGGCGAATTATGAAAAAGCAAAAAATCTACCGTCTACTTTTGCCACTGGGAGTCTTCCTCCTAATGGCCTGTGGACAAAATGGAAACCAAAACTCAAGCGGAAATGCAGCCGTACTTGCTGTGTTAAACGGAACCAACTCGGGAACTTCTGTATCTCCAGAGGTTCTAAAACAAAGTAACGTTGCACTTACAAAAGACATTCAATCTGCATTTACAAAAGAGAATGATGGAAGTTTCAGTTTCAATGACAACATATCCTTTCTCAGTTACGATGGAGTGAAAATTACAGGAAACTTGTTCATTCCCAAATCGGGAACAGGCCCCTTCCCTGCAGTTATCTTTGTCAACAGTTGGGCTCTGAATGAATATGAATACATTGTGCCTGCGGCTAAACTTGCTAAAAAAGGTTATGTTGTATTTAGTTACAACACAAGAGGATTTGGAACTTCTGGAGGACTTATTAATGTTGCTGGTCCAAAAGATATGGCAGATCTTTCCAAAGGAATTGATTTTTTACTAACAAATGCGCCTGTTGATCCAACAAACATTGGTATTGCGGGAATTTCTTACGGTGCAGGAATCTCCTTACTCGGACTAAGTAAAGAACCAAGGATCAAAACTGCCGTCGCTATGAGCGGATGGGGAAGTTTACCAGATTCACTTTACGGAAACCAAACGCCAAGACTTGTATGGGGACTTCTACTTGTTACCGCAGGTTATATTACAGGAAGGATGGATCCAATCATTGCAGAAAATTTTGGAAAACTATTAGATACAAAAGATGTGGCAAGTGTTTTGACTTGGGCAAGCGAACGTTCACCAAACAGTGCTGTTGCGGCTTTGAATGCTGCTGGAAAACCTGTTTACATCTCTAACAATTCGCAAGATAATCTTTTCCAACCAAACCAAATCCTTCCTTACTTTGAACAATTAACCGTACCTAAAAAATTAGATCTGAACAATGGCATTCATGCTACGGCAGAAATTGGTGGTATCCTTGGAATTGAAAATTATGTTTGGACCAATGCATACGATTGGTTTGATTATTGGTTAAAAGGAATTCAAAATGGGATCATGTCAAAACCAAAGGTTTCTATTCAAAAGAGATTTTCTAACACAAGAGTTAATTACTCTGCTTGGCCAAATCCGAATAAAGTGGAACGAACTTACCATTTGAGACCTATGGGATTACTGAGTCCGGGAAAAATTACAACTACAGCAAATACAACAAACGGAACTGATACCATTCTATCTGGCGGAACTAGTGCAACAACTGGTGTTCCCCTTCTCTCAGAAATTTTGGATGGTGCTGTCTCTGTTCCGGTTACGACCAATGTCAACTTAATTGATCGCACTAATGCAATGGTTTATCTTTCAGATAAACTAACAAGTACACTGAAAGTCAGAGGAAGGACCTTTTATAAAGGAAGAATTAATAGCTCTGACAGTTCTCCTCATGTTGTAGTATATTTGTATGAAGTAGATATTTGGGGAACAGGCAAACTAATTTCTCACGGAACTGCAACACTTTTTGGAGTCAAAGGAAAAGATACGGATCTAAATGTTGATTTACAAGCGGTGGCTCATGACTTTCCTGTGGGAAGCCGGATTGGTCTTGCGATAGACAATATAGATCCAATGTATGCAGTACCAAAACCAATTTCACTCTATACAACATCTTTCAAACATAACACGTCGACCGCAACCACGCTCCGTTTTGAAAGCGAATGATAAAATTGGCCAATTAGTGAAAGATACCAAACCAGAGTGAATGATTCGTTAACGATATAGCCAATCAATACGGAAAAATTGGAAACGAAATATCTATCATCTTTTACTTGTTAAACTACCAATTGGGAGAGGATTTCCTCTCCCTTTCTTTTTATAAAAATCCTCCTAGACTAGCGCCCCGGATAGTAGCGGAAATCCTTTCGCGAAAGCGAAAGATTGAAGCGGATAGCCGGAAATGGCGCCCCCACTGATTCTATTTTTCTTAATCCACTTTCAGATTAGAATAGACTTGGTTAGTTCCAAGGACAGACTTTGTACGATTCTTAAACAAAGGGAACCCCGTTGCCAATACATTATTATGCTGGCCTTCATTTAGGTGAAATCACCACAGAACTTGGAAAACAAATCACCGAAGACCAAAGAGCAAATCCTCTCAAACGACCACTGGTAGTAGTTCCAAATCAAAATTTAATACCTTGGCTAAGATTAAATTTACCAAAGTTTGATGCCTCACATCTTTCCTTAAATATAGAATTTACATTTTTAGAAAAAGCAATTTTAAAAATTATATTCAATTCACTGAATATACAAACTTACGAAGAAACCACAGCGTTGTACCAATATGAAACTTTAAAACGAGATTGTTTTTCATTACTTTATCAAAAACAAAATAAACTTTTTAAAAACTTCCCTGAAATGGAAAAGTATTTGGAGGAAATCCCAAAATTATACTATCTATCGGATGTCCTAACAAAATATTTTAAAGATTATGAACTCAATCGTGAGGAATGGATCAAAGAATGGCTTGGACAGGAATCTAAAAACATTGCGAATGATCTAAAAAAAGATCCTTATTGGGAATTAGAAAAACAAATATATACAGAGATTTATAAGGATAATTCAAAACCAAAAAACTTATTCCAATACTTGGAAGAAGGAAAAAAATTAACTCTAAGCGGCGATTTACACTTGTTTTGTTTATCAAACTTATCAGGAACTTATATTGATTTTTTGAAAGAAACAGCACTTACTACAAATTCAAAACTAAAAGTACATATATATCAATTTCATAATGGGAAAGTCATCGGAAAATTTCCAGAAAAAACAAAAAATTATCTTTCTAAGTTTTCGAAACCTCAATCCTATTTAGCAAAGGAATTTTCCAAAGATAGTTACAACAAACAAAAATCGAAATTCGTGAGTGGAGGGATGCTTTCTAAACTTAAAGCAATTCTATTGGAAGAATCAGCAAAAGAAGAAAATTATCTACAAGATCAAACTGTACGCATTTGGAACGCACCTTCAGTTTACCGTGAAATTGAATCTATTGTACATGACATACTTTATAAAATTACTCAAAGCAAAGGAAAACTAAACCTTCTTGATTTTGCCATTTTAGTACCTAACATGAAGGAATATCGTTCTGCCGTGGAATGGGTGTTTGATGGTGGAATTTACACAACGCAGAAAAAAGAAAATTTACCTAATTTTATAAAAATACCTTACTCGATTACTGACTTGGTTGCAAAAGACACATCGCAATTGTATTTAGCTTTATCAACATTATTTCGTTGTTTGGCGAATGACAGGTTTGAGAAAGAAGACATTCATATATTATTCAAAAACCCACTCATAGTTGGTAACGTTGACACTGATGGGGAAGATACATCTCTACAAGTTTTGGATTTAATTGATTCAATGGGTTCCTTATACGAAGAAGAAAAAGAATATAATCCTTATACAATCTCTTTTGGTCTCAAACGATCAGTGGTTTCCATGATTGCTGACGAAGAATCAGCCTGGGAAAATTTAAATATCGTAACAAAACCAATTTCATCTGACAAAACCATAATAAGATTTGTAGAAATCTGGAATCGAATTAAACAAATCAAATCGGGTATCAAAGATAAGTTATTAGAAATTACAAAAGAAGAGAGATATATCACATTTGAAAGTTTATTTCAAAACTTATTTACATTTGATGGGGAATGGGAAAAGGAACGAAATTATTTTAATCAATGGCTTAGATCGATAGAATCTTGGTGTCGCACTGATTGGAACCATCCAAAAGATTTTTTAGAAATGATTTCTTTGATGACGGAAGAAGTTTTTTCAGAAATCCCGATGCATCGAGGAAACTACCTAACAGAAGGTGTCACTGTATCTCTTTTGCAACCGATGCGTCCTATTCCTTTTTTACATGTCTACATAGCAGGGCTTGGTGAAGGCAAATTCCCCGGTTCCGTAGATAGGTCTAGATTTAACTTACGAAGATTTGATTCCAAACCTTGGGACCTCAATCGAAGGGAAATCCAAGAATCTCTTTTTTGGGAATCGATCCTTTCAGCTGAAGAAAGTATCACTTTTTCTTACGTAGGTAAAAACACATTAGAAGATAAAGAATTTGAACCTTGTTCTACACTATTTGAAGTTATGACAGCAATGGGAGTCAAAGATGCAGTAGAATTACCACTAACATCGTACAGTCGATTTTATGACGAAAACCTATTCCCATCTTTTGACTATGTTCGAAACCTTAATAGATTCAGAGACAACGAAGGAATCCTTCCGAATCCAAATTTTACTGACCCAAACCAACTAACAATAAATCAATTAACTCAAGAAAAATCTGATGAAGTTACTATCCAAGAACTTACGAATGGCCTAAAAAATCCGATCCTTCGCCCATTATTACAAAATCTTGGTAGAATTTGGGAAGAAGAGGACAATATTGCCGAAGAACCTTTCCGCCTGAATTCGTTAGAGATATACACAATCAAAACTATTTTTATTCCGATTTTTACAGAATCACTAGCGAATGAAAAAGAATGGATTTGGGACAGAGATCGAATCCAAGCTCAGTTAAAAGAATTTACACAAAAAGCAGAACAAAATGCGAAATTTCCTTATGGAGCCTTTCATATCGTTTCTTCCGAAATTTTAATGGAAGAGTTGGAAGTTGTAGCAGAACGATTTCGTTTTTTAAAAGAATCTCTTTTTCAAAAAAAAGAAGATTTAACTTATTTTAAAGCTGTTTCGATTGGAGACACGGGTCTTCGTGAGTGCAAAAAACTGGATCCTTACCAAATTACCACTTTACATAGAATAGTTGGTGAATGGGAAAACATAATAGAAAATGAAGGGATCTATTATTGGTTCTATACCGGAAGTTTATATGACAAACCAAAATATCCAAACGATTATTTAAAAGATTATTTAGGAAAAATGGCTTATGTTCTGATTAGCGCTTGTATGTTTCGTGTAACCGGGAATCGCCTGATGATTATCCCTGCGAATGCAAAAGATTTTAAAAATGACAGTTGGCTTGATTTCTCTGATTTTACTATCGAAGATTGTAAGTCTTATTTAAATTCCATTTATCGATTGGTAATGGAAGAAAATCCAAAATACATTCCCACAGCTGGTCTCAACCTTTTCTTTTCCAAACATAACCTAGAAGAAATTGGAGAAAACTTAGACAAACTTGAAATCTTATGGAAAGAATTTCTTGTGGATGAATCAGATACAATTTTACAATTTGAAAACCAATTAATGAAAATTTCTCCATATACAAAAGTTTTATTGGAAAACTTTTCTATCAGTTCAGTGTTTGAGATTTTTTTACCACTTCTAAAAAAGGGGTTTTTATAAATGGATCATCCCCTTCTCCATAAGCCAAAATTTATAGAAGCTTCTGCCGGTACCGGAAAAACTCACCTAATTATGGAAATGTTAGGTGAAATCATGAAATATGATGTAGAAAATAACATTTCAGAAAATAGAATCCTAAATACATTGATTCTCACATTTACGGAAAAAGCTGCGGGAGAATTAAAAGGAAGACTCAAAACAAAAATTTTAGAGCTTTCGGAGAATGGAACCAAACCTGGTTTTTATCGTTATTTACGAGACCTCGACCAAGTCACAATATCCACGATTCATGGATTTTGTAATATGGTATTGAACGAATATCCGATTGAGACCCAAAACAATCCAAATGTTCGACTAACAAATGCAGATGAAATTATAGGTAAAAGTTTTTATCTTTTAAAACGGAATCATTGGGGGAAAACGAATGATGAAGAATTGGCAAAGAATCTAATCGAATCGAAAACCCTAGAAAAGGAATCTTCAATTTCTTTTGCCGTGTCAAAACTTCTTTCCAATACGAAGAATTACCACTTTCCTGAAATTTTAAGTTTAGAAAAAACCATCAAATCTTCTAGTTTAGAAAAAATCATTACCTCTCTTAATCAATTGATCCATACCCTAAAAGGACCAGTGGGAAAATCTATAGTTGATCAAGCAGATAAAAGGACTATTCAAAAGTGGATCGAAAATTGGTTATCTATGGATATTTTTTTGGCAGCTCTTCTTTCGAAAGATTTGGAAACAATCAAATCCGAATTACTACGGATTGCCAATTTCCAAAGAACTGCTGATAAAATAAATTATCAAGGCTTCACTTATTTATTGTTAACTGGCAAAACCATTACAAAAAATTTATCAAAAGAGGCTGAAGTAGTACAATCTTCCATCGACGAACTTGTGCCACTATTACATGAAACGTTTCCCCTAGATAAGATAGATTTACAAGGTGATTGGTTTTTGCAAAAAACTGCGCTACAACTGGTTGAGGACACAAAAAAACTATTACAATCTGGCGATTTACTTACTTACGATCAAATGATATTAAAAGTTCACGAAACGGTAGTTACATCTCCTAATGCATCTCTCATTCAATCCCTTAAAGACCGTTACCAAGTTTGTATTTTAGATGAATTTCAAGATACTGACAAAAACCAATACCAAATCTTTCGATCTTTATTTGTAGACCCTGTCGACAAAAATCGAATGTTATTTTGTATTGGAGACCCAAAACAAAGTATTTATGGATTTCGAGGTGCCGATATTGGAATTTACTTAGAAGCAGCCGCTGATTTTTCGAACTCCAAAGACAGTTTAGCAACTAACTATCGTTCAACAAACGAAATTATCGAAGGTCTAAACCTTCTTTTTTACAACCAAGAAAAAGAACTAGGAGAAACTAGTTTTTTCCCAATTGCCGAACCCGGTTCCAAAAGAGAAAACTACCAATACCATCCGGTTAAATCTCCAAATACTTCTGAAATAAAATATAAATATTCCAATCCAAATGAACATGGAATTCATGTGATTCAATATACAGATCATTTCTCAAATGTTACCAAAGCTAGAAATGCATGGGCGGAATCAATAAAGAAAGAAATTTTATCCTTCCAACAAAAAAACCAAACCCTCTCCTACCATAAAAAAGGAGAAACAAAAATTCAATCTGTTAAACTAAAAGATATAGCAGTGTTATGCGGAAGTAAAAAAGAAACGCTAATCATTGAAAAAATCTTAGCAAAAGAAGGTATCCCCTGCTCCATATACAAACAAAGAGGAATTTTCCAATCCAGGGAAGCAGACCAAATTGAGAACCTATTAGAATGTTTAATTCAATCGAACAGCTCACGTTCTTACAAAAGAATACTTTTTTCCGATCTTTTTGGAGTACGTCCTGAAGAATTACCGAAATATGATGAACATTCCATTGATTCTTATGAAAAATCACTTATAGATGGTTGGCTAAAATTAATTCGAGACAATCGTTATGCTGCTTTTTTTAAATCCGTAATGGATGAAACAAAAGTGTTATGGGACCATGAACCTAAAAATTTAGAGTGGGAAAGAAAACGAACCAACTATAGACAAATTTTCCAAAGGTTACTTGAATTCCAAATTCAATCTAGTGCCAACCTTCCTGAATTACTGGCAGAGTTAAGAGAGTTGAAACAAGCAAAAACTTCACCTGAAGAAGAACCACTATTCGATCGTGAAACAGAAGATGATGCTGTTCAAATTTTAACAATTCATGCATCAAAAGGTTTAGAATGGCCTATTGTATTTTTATATTACTTTGGAACAAGACCGCAAAGTCTATTGGATTACGAATATCCAACACTCATTGAAGATAACCACAAAAAAGAGAGAAAATGGATACTTAGTCTTTGGGATTCGAAAAACGGAAAACAAAACGAACAGAACCATTTTATAAATGAACAGAAAAGGTTGTTATATGTTGCTTTAACAAGACCTAATTTGAGACTTTATCTTCCCAAATTATCCTGGGGAAAAGATTCTGCGCTAAAATCAGGATATGGGAATATACTTCTTACGGAATTGGAACGTATCAACGAATATAACAATTTACATCCAAACCAATATTTTATTTTTCGAAACGAAACGGAAGTTGAACTATCCGAAACTCTAAAAGAAAATAAGAATCTTGATCAGCCAAAAAAAATAAATTCAAACCTCATAGTTCTTCCTACAGCGATTAAAACTGGAAGAATACTATTGCAACATAGTTATACGAGTTTACAAACATCCCAAAATCTTTTGACGAAAATTCAAGATGAAACCTATAAAGAAATCGAAGAAACAATAGAGCCAGATTCTCTTAAAATAAAAACAAATCTTCCTTCCAGTTCTAAAACAGGAAATTTCTTACATCGTATTTTAGAGTTATGCGATTTTTCAATATTCCAATTATCCGTCGAAAGAATATTAGAACATCCATCTTGGGTTTGGGCCTACAAAGAATCATTTCGTTTATATCCTATCAAATTACATTTTGATTCTGAAGATTCCTTAGAAATAGTTGTTGCCTCACTTTTAAAACGAGCTATGACTGCTGAAATCACTCTTGCCGACGGAAAAAGTTTTTCTCTCAGTGAGCTAAAAATAGAAGAAAGATCATCCGAATTAAAATTCCACTTATACGTTCAGCAAATGTTAGAAAAGTCAGGGGTTCCTTTAAATCCAGGGTTTGAAAATTATTTAAAAGGGGCCATCGATTTAGTATTTTATAAAAATGGAAAGTATTATATCGCTGATTACAAATCAAACCTTTTACCAAATGATCTCTATGATAAAACCGCAGTCACCGCTGCTGTGATTGAAAAAGGGTATATGATCCAAAAATCAGTTTATGCATTGATTCTTTATGACTATCTTTCTTCTTTATTCGGAAATGAAATCGCTCTGGATCGATTTGGAGGAGTCTATTATCTTTTTCTTCGCGGGATGGGTATCGGAAAAGAATCAGGGATCTATTCTGATTTAAAATCATCCAATACGGTCTGGACTTCCGAAACTTTTATAACGATTCGTAGGGAAATTTTAGCTTATATTCAAGAAGCAGCTCTTAGTTTGGAGAAAATATATATATGAAACAAAAAGATAATTCATATATCGAGTTGGCTAATGAAATCATAAGCTACTTTCCTAATCTTCAAAAAAACCATGAACAATTGATTGCCGATTTGATTGAAGTAAACCAAAATGGGGACCTTTATTTACCACTAAAAGATACCGATTCATTAACTGAGTTAAAGAACCCATTCCCTTTTTATATTGAGATTTCAGGAACTGAAAAAAGGTTATATTTTCAAAAAACTTATAAAGAAAAAATTCATTTTGAATCTAAAGTAAAGTCTTTGATCTTATCTCATACAAGGATTCAAAAAAACACAAATTTGGAAATCGACGAAATCGAATCCATTATTACTGAATTAGAAACACAATTTAAAAACCCACTTGCTATTGAACAAAAACAAGCAGTGGTAGAATCTATTACCTCTTCTTTACGTATCATTGCAGGAGGACCAGGAACTGGCAAAACAACCGTTGTTTCCTTTATTCTAAAATCCTTAGACCAATTGCATTTACTGCCGACAGCAAATCGTATTGCACTTATAGCACCCACAGGTCGAGCCGCTCAAAGACTTACTGAATCCATTCAAAAAAATCTAAGTTATTTTCAAAATAAAAAAGAGCTAACTTCTTCCTTACGGGGACAGACGATTCACAATTTATTAAAATTTTTCCCAGAAACCGCCAGCGTTTACTATGGAGAAAAAAGATATTTACCATTTGACTTAATAATTATGGATGAGACATCGATGGTGGATATGATGTTGATGAATTTATTTTTAGATTCAGTTAACGAAAATACACACTTAATTATGTTAGGTGATCCAAACCAACTACCTTCCGTTGGACAAGGCGAAGTTTTAGCAGATCTACTAACAGAATTCAGGAACCAAGGAAAATTTGTTTCTGACCTAAAAACAAATCATAGATCCTCTATATCATCTGAATTTAGTAAATTTGCAGAATTGGTGAAGGCCTCTTTTGATTTACCAAATAAAAATCTAACTTTCCCGCACCCAAAGATTGCAGAATCTTTGGCACAACATGAATATGATGATTTTATTTGGTTACAAAAAGAAAAATCAAAGTCTACGGATACAATTCCATTTAAAGATTGGAAAGTGGAAGACTTAATTCAATTTTTATGGAAAGATTTCTTTTTGCCAACAGCAATCCTTTCCACATCTTTAAATTGGAAAAAAGAAGACCTTCTAACAAAGGATCACAAAGAAACTTTAGAAAAAATAATTTCTGAATATCGATGTTTAACTATTTTAAGAAATGGCTATTATGGCATTGAAGCCTTACAAAATCGAATTCTTGAACTAGCAAAAAAGCAACTCACATCCTTTCAAACAAATACTCAAAACATTGAATATAGGCATTTAGCAAAGTCATTCTATTTTGAAGGAATGCCTATCATTGTCAAAAGAAATGATCAAATCAGAAAACTATTTAATGGAGATATTGGACTTGTTTTAAAAATTGATTCCGAACTCAGAGCTGTATTTTCGATTGAAAGTCGTTTATATTCATTTGCATTAGATACTTTACCCGAACACGAACCTGCCTTTTTTCTAACAATTCATAAAAGCCAAGGATCTGAATACAATACTGTTTTGCTTTATTTACCTCCCATTACCTCTTTCGATTCAAATGACACAAACGAAAATCCCATCCTCAACCGAAGAATATTATACACTGCTATAACAAGAGCGAAAAAAAGAGTCATCCTAATGGGAAACTTTGAAACATGGAATTTAGGTTTAACCACGTTCCAAAAAAGAAATACCGGTTTTCAATTAACTTCGACTCTTTAAAAGATTCAAAACGGTTTTTAAATCTCCCAAAACCAAGTCTCCACCGGAATCCAATATAGAGAACTCCAACATTAAATTAATGCTATTACCAAAATCTTCATTCAACAAATATCCATCATCGTCTATCGCATAACCAGAAGGATGTGAGATTGTATGAATCTTAGATTTGACAATTTCGGGAAGAATCCTTTTGTCATTTAAATATCCGAAAATACGTTTCCCTTTTGAATATGCGTAACCGATTTCAAATGCCGTTCCATCATCAACACAAGCACCTCGAAAAGGATTACAATTGGCAATGAGAATGTCACACTGATTGATTAAGGAAATATTTTCTTTGAATATTTGTTTTGCCTTTGCCAATTCTAATTTATCAGTTGGCTCACCATCGAAGGGACTAAAAGCCCTAAACCCAAATGTATCACAAAGTTTTTTTGCTTTGGTTAAAATTTCCATAGCATTTGGCAAAAAAACTTCCGGACCTGCAAGATAGATAGACTGCATATTAGAATCTAACGAGGACCGGAAATAGATTGAAAGAATTTTTTAATTTACCCGAGGTTCTGCCGGACTTAACTTTACTTCACTAAAAGCGAATTTTCCATCCAAACCAAAATAGTAAAACCTAGGTCGTTGTGGGTTATATTGTAAATCCCAAGCATCTAAAACATTATCTACACCAACAAACCACTGGAAATGACCAAAAAATCTTTGCGACAGTCGTAAGTTTAAATTTGTATGTGGATTCACCATTCGATAACCATACGTGGAATTAGTTGTACAATAAGAGAGGTTATTTTCAGAACAATACTCAGAAACTCCAGCTGGCAACGAACCAAGCGCATTATTTAAGTTAGATTGAGCTTGGGTGTTTAGGATTGTCTCTAAAACATCAAAGTTTGATGGAAGATCTGGATTACACCAAAAAGGATTTTTAACACAATAATATGGCTGTTTTCCAAATACGACTGCAAAAACAGATAAAGAAACTCCACTAGATTTTTCATCGATCCGAACGCTAAAATTCCAACGATGTGGCCCCCGACCTTCAAGAGGTAGTTTTGTTAACTCATCTTTTGTATCAGTATAAGTATATCCAACACTAGTACTAACAATTTCGGTAAGTCGAATATTTATAGAAGATTCAATACCTTGCGTACTTGCTTTTTGGTAATTAGATGTTTGATAAACCATCAGACCTGATGAATCTCTAACAGGATTGGTTCGAAACCCAATTAAATTATCTACATTATTATGAAACAAATTGGTGCTATACCAAATCCTTTTTGTAATATCCCATTCCCATCCAAAATTATAACTTCTTGAAAGTTCTGGTTTTAAATTCGAACTCCCTACTACTCGATATCCCACACCGGGGTTCAAAAAGTTGAAATATAAATCTTGGAAACTGGGAGCTCTGTAACCTAAACCATTAGCAGCTCTGAATCGGAACTGGTCTGTTACATCATAACGTACCGCAAGTTTCGGAAGCCATTCACCGCCATAAATGGAATCATGATCATACCGAACTCCAGGAACAATTTGAATTCTTGGTTTATCCGAAACTCGCCATTCATCCTGCACATAAAATGCATTACGAAACCGATATGCATTTCCATTAATTGTTTGTCCTTTCGTCAATTCAGGATTAAAATCTTCATAACAAACATTGGGGAATGTTCTTCGACAATCTGGTGCAATTCGTGCCGAAGAAATTTGATCTTGCAAATTTTCTGCACCAACAGACGTTACATGGTTTTCTGAAATTTTATAATCTACCCTTGATCTAAACTCCGTCACTGCATTGTCTGTCCTTTGTTGGGAATCAAGGTCATCTGCTTTTCTTTGATCGGTTGTATATAAATCTTGAAATCTAGAATAATTTGCATTCAAATTTACGTTCACTTTTTGATTTGCAATCCAATCTACGTTAAAAGCTCCCATAAAATCATGTGTTTTATTCCTTCTATCATATACGGTTCTTGGAGGTGAGGCATCAACGGCGCTTTGGTCCAAATGCCGATAGTAAAATTGACCTGTCATTGTTAAGTTATCAGATGCATGATAAACTGTTTTATTAGAAAGATTCATATCATTGAAAGCACTACCAGACGTAGATTCTAGTGGAGGAGAATAATTGGGAAGCCTGGTAACATATAAATATGAATTGGCAAAGGGAAGATTAGAAGGATATGCATTATAAGATGGTGCTAAGGAAGCATACCTTCCATTTCTAGGCCCTGGAGTTGCATCCGGTGTTAAATCATATCCTTCCCCTTTGTGCCAACCTACCGTAAATAAAGTTGATAATTTATCACTTTTAGCTCCTACAGTTGCATAATTTCTAAATTCAGTATAAGGTCCATAATACTTTTCACTTCCAGATCCACCGAGAGTTCGAAACTCAGCATACAAAGGGTCTTGTGCTTCCTTAGTGATAATATTGATCACACCAGCAATCGCATCTGATCCATAAATTGCAGAAGATGCACCTTTCACTATTTCAATTCGTTCAATATCCTCAGCTTTAAACCTAGTTAAATCAATCGATCCACTAAATCTACCAGTAGTTCTTTGGCCATCCACAAGAATGAGTACATTCTGTGCGGATAATCCTTGCAAACGGACTGTCTGCCCTCTTTCTCCTGTTTGCGCAGGTCTGACTTCAATTCCAGGAACATTCCCCAAAGTTTGCGATAAGTCTCTTGCCCCCATTGCATCAATATCTTTTCTCGTAATCACTTCGGTCGTGATTGTCGAATCTTTGAGTAGATTACGCCTCCTTGTCCCAGTAACAGTGATTATATTCGACCTATCTCCATTGATCTCATTGGGTTGTTTACCCGACTCCCCATGTTTAGATTGAGGCAAAGATTCCTGAGACAATTGACTCTTTGAAGAATCATCTTCTTTTTTTGGTAAATTTGTTTGTGCAGATACTTCGCTAGATACCTGTACTATTAAAAAACAAAACCCATAAAAGAAAAATTTAGACATTAATCTAAACTTCAATCCTAAATTTGACATTTTTATCAAAGAAAATATATTCATCACTCTTATAACTTTCGCCATCGAAACTTAGGATATCCAGATGTTCCTGCAGAATTATAATAATCTAACATTTGCAAGACGTACTTTGCTCCATTTTCCCCTGTGATGATATATACATTTGGTTTTGCTGTAAGGATTGTATTGGAATATGAATACCAAGTCCCATATCCTGCTGGCATTGGATCTAAATCCAAAGGAGCAGAAATTACAGGATTGATACTTTCAGTGGATCCAGAGATTGGACCTCCCCCACTAGAAGATAATTGAACATCCACGACTTTTGTACATTCCGAACCTGTATACGTAGCAGAATAATCCGTAGAACCAGTATTACATGCCCCACCGTTACCCGATCCACTAGTTCCACTATTTGTACCGATATTGTATCTTTTGAATCTCAAATCCCACGCATCACCTACACCAACGATGGAGGCATTTGCTTTTAAGTTTACGTATACCCAATTTGTAGTAGAGGAAGCATTGATTGTTGTTCCATCAGATGCAGACACTGCCTCAGTCACCAAAAGTAACATTGCAGCAGAAGTGCCGTCATCTTCTGATTTCTCAGGAATACAGTTGAAAATTAAAAATAGAGACGAAGCAATGAATAAAGTTTTTAATAATTTCATTTTGATTTCCTACCTTACGGGACTGCCAATTGAGTTGAGGTTACAATCCTTATAAAGGAAATGCCGGAACTTGCACTAAGCCCAATAAATGAAAATCCAGTTGCAACAGAAGGGTCTCCACCTGTCCAAGTAGTTTCGTTTAACAGAGCATTGCCGGTAGTTAAATTAGTTCGAGTTTTGCAATTGGCACTGTTTTTACCTGTAACCCAAACGGTAAAACGAGGAGGTGCAGATGCAGTAAGGTCAAAACAAAGATCTACTTCTTGGTCAACAAAATTGATAAGAGAAGTTCCTGCCACAGCTGGCGCTGTTGGTGCCGTACTGTTTCCATTTGATGTTAGGTTCTTTATATTCGAATCGCTGGGACCAAAATTGGCATAGGAATAAGCAGGAACAAATCCACCTGTCCCACTACCTGAATAAAAATTCATTCCAAATTGACCGGCAGATAATTTACTATTTCTATTAACTTCTGCCGAATAATTTTCTGGCAAACCAACATAAAGGGAAACGGCGGTATGGCCTCCGATAATTTTTAAACCTTCGATTCTATAATGTCTAACCGAACCGTTTGGAGGTAGGCAAAGTGCAAATGTCCCTTTTTTAATTGTGGGCATAGTTGTATCAACAGTTCCATCATCATTCGTTTTACATACAGTAGATGGACCGGAATTCGCATTAATTAATGCGCCAAGTAGCAATAAATTAGATTCATCGGTATTTACTTTTTCTTGACAGTACATGGAAAACGTTGCTAAGAAAAAAAGACAAACTAACCCACGGATTTTTTTTTGAAAGAAAAGAATATTGTTTTTTTTCATAAGTATTACCTCCTGATTTTTGTTGCGGAATACTAAATATAAAGAGTTGCAATCCAAACGTTAGCGTTAGGTTACAACTCTTTATCACGAACTATTATGTAATGGTTTCTCTATTTGATGGCAGTCTCAGTGGAAACAGTAATTTTACCAAAACTCACAGAACCCGAATTAGATCCTGCTGCCCCAGCAGCCAAATAAAAAGTGCGAGTATCAAGTGGAGATTTATTATTTGCAAAATCACTTGGCAATTTGTGTACTACAGCATTTTCGGCAGTCAAAGAAGTCTTAACACTACAGTTAGCACCATTTTTTCCATCTAACCAAAGTGTAATCCTTGAAGCACCTTCTGTAGTTTTTGTCACATCTAAACAAAAAGTTTTTTTCTCCCCGCCATTTTTATTTGCCTTACAAGTTGATGCGACAGCAGTAAAGGCATCACACTGTGTATCAGTCACTGCGGCAATTGGCAATTCAGCTGCCGTCAAACCAGTGTTCACTCTTACTGCAGAAGATGCAGCATAATTTGGTTCGTAACGAATGGCAGAAGCTGGAGACCCAGATGTGGAACGTCCATCATACATCCAAAACTGGAAGGCATTATAGTTATTCACTAAAACATTACCAGAAGTAGGAGCATTCAAAGCATAGTCTTTGGATTTATATCCACCAGAAAACACAACGCTATGACTGAATGCATTGGAAAGATCTTGAATTACAAAATGTACTCCAGCTCCCCCAGCTGGATTGCAGATCTCTATCGGAGTCCCAATCGTCAAAGTTGCTCCCGGTGTTTCACAGGACTTACCTGCCTCCATCACACCAAAAAGACCTAATAATACTGTACTATTGTTATCTTTATTATCTTCCTGCTCACAGGAAACGAGTGTTAAACTAAGACAAGCTGCCAAAGTTAGAGCTGAGAATTTGTAGAGCGTTTTCATAGACTCTCCTAATTAATTGATTCTGATTCTCAATTTCTAAAAGGTCCGACCCCTGTCAACTTAATTATGAGATTTAGTCTCAATAAAAGGAAATAGTAAATTTTTTAGATTGAGACTCACTCTCTTTTGAAATTGACAAGGAATCACTTACTTTGATGCTTGCCCCATGATTCGATTCAAATTCTCTAAAGAAACGGGACTTCTTTGTTTATCCCTTCTTCTCATAACTTCACATGCGGTTGCAAAAACAAACCAACGCATCATTTCTGTAAATGGAACTATAACTGAAATCATTTACTCCTTAAAATTGGAAAACCAATTGGTTGCGGTAGATTCAACCTCGTATTATCCAAAAGAGGCGACATCTCTTCCCAATGTCGGTTACCAAAGAACATTAACAACAGAAGGAATATTAAACTTTAAACCAACGCAAGTAATCGGATTAGAATCAGCAGGTCCAGTTGCAACCATTCAAAACCTGAAAGATGCCGGTATCCCTGTAACACTTTTTTCCGATGACTTTAAACTAGAAACTCCCACCTATCGAGTATTAGAGATCGGAAAACTATTTGGAAAAGAAAAAGAAGCAATAACCTTAGCAAAAAATATAAAAGAGCAAATTCAAAAAATAAATATAAAAAAAACAAATATCAAAGTACTCTTTATTTATTCTAGAAATCCAAGTTCTGTATTTATATCAGGAACAGGCACTGCTGCACATGCGATGATAGAACTCTCGGGTGCTAAAAATGCAGTAAATGAATTTTCAGAATACAAACCACTCACAAGCGAAGCTTTAGTTAAAGCAAATCCAGACATCATTTTAATGCCGGAAAAATCAGCGATTGGTTTTGGAGGAGAAAAGGCAATTTGGGAGATCAACGGAATGAATCTTACCAGGGCAGGAAAAGAAAAAAATCTAATTCTCCTAGACGATCTTCTTCTTTTAGGTTTTGGTCCAAGACTTCCAATCGCTCTAAAAACGTTAAATGATCAATGGAAACTGATAGAATGAAGAGAAAAGTTCTCTTTATACTTTCTTGTCTAATTTTTACCATCTTTTCCGCGATTGTCTCTTCATTACTTGGAGCAATGAATATAAGTTGGGAAGACTTAATGAGATCTGAAAGTGTAGAGTCTCGCGTATTCTTTGAATTAAGAATACCGAGAATTCTTCTTGGTCTGATGGTTGGTGGTTCTCTAGCTTGGTCTGGTGCATTAGCTCAAGGATTGTTCAGAAATCCCATCGTAGATCCAGGTCTAATTGGTATTACTGCTGGATGCTCTTTGTTTGCTTCAATCGCAATCGTACTTGGTGCATCAATTCCCTTTTTACATTCCATTTGGAGCACTGTCGTATTTTCATTTTTAGGTGGGATTTCGTCATCTTTCATTATTTTCTTTTTCGCAAAATCAAAAGGAAGGACTGATGTTTTTTCATTGTTACTATCTGGTATTGCTGTTAACGCAATATGTTTTTCAGCAATTGGAATTTTAAGTTATATAGCAAACGAAGCTCAGCTAAGAAATCTCTCATTATGGAATATGGGAAGTTTAGGTGGAGCTTCTTGGTCTAACCTAAAATCTTTTTCCGTATTTTTTATCTTACCAATATTTGTTAGTCCATTGATAGCAAAACAATTGAATGTATTTATATTAGGAGAAAGGGAAGCAAACCACCTCGGAGTTTCCACAGAATTTCTAAAAACAATCGTCATCCTCCTAATTGGAGTAAGTGTAGGTGCCTGCATTTCACTTGTAGGTAATATTGGATTTGTCGGACTTGCTGTTCCGCATATAGTTCGCTTGGCGATTGGCCAAGATTACAAATACCTTTTACTTACTTCCTATCTTCTAGGAGGAGGATTGTTGTGTTTGGCAGATGGAATTTGCAGAATTGTGATAGCACCATCGGAAATACCGGTAGGAATTGCCACTGCCTTACTCGGCTCTCCATTCTTTCTAAGTTTAATTCGAAAAAGGATGAACCACATATGACAATCGAAGCAATAGATTTAGAGTATTCAATTGGAACAAAGTCCATTCTTTCTAATATTGAAATTGAAATTCATCCAGGGAAACTTCATGTTCTAATCGGCAGAAACGGAGCCGGGAAATCTTCTCTCTTTCATATGTTATGCGGAGACCTAAACCCAAAAAAAGGCGATGTATATTTGGATGGAATTGAACTAAGAAAATATTCCAAAAGCCAACTTGCAAAGATAAGAGCAGTTCTCACACAAGAAACAACTATTACCTTTCCCATTAGCTCCGAAGAGGTAATAGAACTTGGTCGTCATCCACATGTATCAAATCCGAATAGAGATAAGGAGATTGTGCAGACATGTTTAAAAATAACGGGCTCTTCTGAACAAAAAGAACAGAATTATTCAACCTTATCCGGTGGTGAAAAACAAAAAATAAACTTCGGTCGAATTTTAGCTCAGGTTTGGGAGACACCTCCCCGTTACATTTTTCTCGATGAACCAGTATCTGCATTGGACATTCCAAACCAATACAAAATGTTAAATCTATGTCGTCACATGGCAAATCAAGGTTATGCGGTCTTTATGATTTTGCATGATTTAAATCTTGCCGCTCTTTATGCGGATACAATTACCCTACTCCACAAAGGAAAAATCATTAAAACTGGAAACCCAACCGAAGTTTTAACCTTAGAAAATTTAGAAACCGCGTTTGGAATCAAAGCACGAATCCTAAATGCACCAGAAGGAAATTTTATCATTCCAGAAATCATAGGAGAACCAATATGAATGAAAACTTAAAACAACAATGGGAAAATCTTACAAAAGAAATGCCCAAACTACGAATCCGTGACGCCGCCAAACACTTAAAAGTAAGCGAAGCGGAACTTCTTTCCACAAAAATTGGCCCAACAGTCAAACTACTGAAACCAGATTGGTCAGGTTTTTTATTGAACACCACAAATCTTGGTTATGTAATGGCTCTCACAAGAAACGAATCCTGTGTCCATGAAAGAAAGGGAATATATAAAAACCTATCTGTCAATGGACAAACGGCACTCGCTGTTGGAGAAGACATTGATCTTCGCATCTTTTTGCAAGACTGGAAGTATGGCTTTTATGTTGAAGAACCGAAAGAAAATGGAACTATGCGCAGTTTCCAATTTTTCGATTCCAAAGGAGAAGCAGTCCATAAAATTTACCAGACTGAAAAATCAGCAATTGATGGCTGGGAAATTATCAAAAACCAATTTGTAGATGAAACCCAAACATTCACAACTCCTTCCACAGAAAAGAAACCAAAAACAGAAACCAACAACCCAACCGAAATTTCGAATTTTTTAGATTCATGGAGTAAACTTGAAGACACTCACGACTTCTTTTCCTTACTTCGAAAATTCAATTATTCGCGTGAATTTTCTTTGGTAGCGGCAGAAGGCAAATTTTCATTTAAAATTACGAAAGATAATTTACTCCACTTAATGGAACAAGTGAGTAAACTTGAAATGGAAATTATGATTTTTGTTGGAAATCCAGGAATGATCCAAATCCATACTGGAAAAATTCAAAAGTTAGAGCCAATGGGTCCTTGGTTTAATGTTCTAGATCCAGAGTTCAATTTGCATTTACGCACAGATCAAATTGAAACGGTTTGGATCGTTGACAAACCAACAAAAGATGGATTAGTAACCTCTGTGGAAGTTTTCGACAATGAAGGAAACTTGATTCTACAAATGTTTGGAAAAAGAAAACCTGGTATTCCTCAATCTGATGCTTGGTATCAACTAACACGAGAATATGTAACTAAAAGCGAGGAATTAAACCCTTCTTTTGTATAAATTACTCGGGAAATCGAGTTTCAACTGAAAACCTTGATTACCTTCCATACTCAAGGTTCCCCCCATTTGCTTTTCTGCGATAATTTTAGCTAAACTCAAACCTAACTTCTTTTGTTGCTTCGAATTAAATTCATTAGGTAAGCCAACACCGTTGTCACTATATTCAAAATGGCAAACATTTTCCTCAATAGAAAATTGAACAAACACACTACCAATGTCTGAATTTGGAAATGCATATTTAAAACTATTCGATAGTAATTCTGTAAAGATTAGCCCAAGAGGAACTGCTGTATCTAATAACAAGGTACCGTCCCCTACTTGCAAAGCAACTTCGATTTTTTTACCTTCCGGAGGATAACTCTGTTGAATCATGTCTGCTAACGAACGTAAATATTCTGAAACTTTAATTTCACTTAAATCTTTATTTGCATACAAATGGTCATGCACTAGAGACATTGTTTGAATTTTAATTGATGTATCTTCGACAATGGATTGGATATTTTTGTTTTCTGGGAATTCCGATGCTTGAATCATCAAAATTGAACGAACCAATTGTAGCGAATTTTTTGTCCTATGAAAAATTTCACCAATTAAATTCTCTTTTTCACGTAATGATTTTTTTATCATCTCTGCGTATGTTTTATTTTCCTCGATTTCCCTGGAAAGAAGTTGGTTGGAATGTATCAATTTTTCATATGGATCATTAATTGCAGAGATAAAAACTGCCTTATATATTAAATAAAAAGCACCGATTTTATATATATGTCCTAATACATTATATACATCAAATACACTAGTGTATACAGCAAAAACCAGTTCGCTAAAAATGCAAACAATGAAAGCCGACAAGTAGTATTGCAGTTGTTTCTTTGATGTATAAAACTCTGCTTTCCTATAAAGAATCATAGATATAAAAAGCAAGGTAATGATAACATATTCAGCATTTTTTTTAAATGGGGTTAATCCTTTTCCTTGTTCGTATGTTTTTGGTATCCAATGATTTAAATATATAACCAACAAAAACACGATGCCCACCAATACCATTGCCAAAAATAGCAAAAGATTAGCTTTGGCCCACCCATAACATTCGTTTGGTTTAATATAAATAGCAATGAACAAAACTAAGGCAGTAGTGACACGTGAAAAAACCCAAAACTGGGAAGATTTATTACCTGAGCTGGGAGTTATAAAATCAGGCATACCAGTGTAAGAAAGTGTATGCATGAAATCGATAATTCCCACGGCGAGGAAACCGATTCCTAAAAATAAAGTATGCGCATTTTTACTTTGAGTATAAGAATAATATCCTAATCCGAAAATAGAAAAAGATACAATCACGCTAAAGATTTCGGTAACATTATGGAAAACTAAAAAATAACCAATCCCGTATTCACGATAAAAATATTCGGGGAATGTACCAACTAGTACAAGTGGGATTAAACTTAAAAGAAATACTCCCAAGTAAAAACGATTTAATTGTAAAATTAAAAATAGTGACCGGTAGCTTAGCATTGACTAGCAGGTAATTGGACTAACTTTGTTCATTCTAGCAAGGATTTATTTACAACGAATACAGAAAGTCAAGAGGCACTGATTTCAGAAATTAATGTATGTCGAGAGAGATTAATGTAATATCATCCTTTGAAATTTGTCGCATTTTCGAGAGACGGTTCAAAAGATTTTTATGAAATTCATCTTCTGTAAGGTCTACAATTGGCAATATCTCAGGATATAAAATAGAAGCAAAATCCAAATCAGGTTTTAAATTCTCATAAAGGCCATCGGTAAAAATCAACAACCTATCCCCTTTTTGTAAAGGAACCATTTTTTGTTCGTATTCGAAATTGGGTCTGACTCCAAGTAGAAGTCCTGGGCATTCGAATGATTCTATTTCTCTATTACGTATGATTACAAAGGGCGGGCTACCCGCTGCACTGAAGTGCAACTTCAGCTCATTAAAATTAATATAAAAATACGCAGCAGTTACAAAACGTGCATGAAGGCTTGTGCAAAGAAAACGGTTCATTGCTGCGATCAATTCTTTAGGAGAATGTTTATACTCTTTGGCATTTCTAAATGCAATTTTAACTGTGGAGGAATCAAGAGCAGCACTCACTCCGTGACCAGTCACATCCGCAATGACTAATCCAAAACCTTCGGAGAAATCAAAAAAATCATAAAAGTCTCCACCTATTTCATATAAAGGTTGGTAAGACACTTTCATAGTTAGATTTTGATTCTGAGGCAACTTGTCCGGCAAAATTCGCATTTGAATTTTTCTTGCTGTTTCTAAATCTTTTTTAATCGCTGTTAACTCATTTTTTGACATCAAATTTTCTTCCAATAGAAAACGAAGACGCCGACCCAAAGCTAAAGAAAACAGTATAACTTCAAATGCAGTTCCAATTTGCACTCCATATCGACCAAAAGTAGAAAAAGGAATTAAACCCGCCTTTGTTAAAGAATCGGCGATCACCCCAATAAATAAAGTAAACCAAGCGAGCAAAAAAAACGAAGACGATTTTATCCCTTTTGTATAGGAATACGCACCCGCAGACATTAGCAGTAAAAACATGTAAGGAAACGTATATATAAAAGACACTTCCATCCAATTGTATGGCAATATAAAAGACAATAGAGCCATAATTCCAAAACCAACGACACTAAAAAGAATCAACTGATCTAAGCGTCGATTTACTTTCCTTAAATTTAAAAAAGAAAGAGAATATAAACCAACAAACATTAACGACGAATTAACAGAAACATACAAATATGGTTTGACCGACATTTCAAGCTCAGGTCCTAGCAGCTGCTTAAAGAATCCACCGAGCAAAGAATAATTAATTCCCAACGAAGTTAAATACAAACAATAATAAATATATGCCTTTTCGCGGACACTAACATAAATTAGCAGATTATATAACAAAAGAGCAAAAATGATCCCAAAATAAACTCCATTTGCTATATAATCTCTCTCTATCCGATCAAAAAAAGAATTTATTTTCCAAATTCGAAATGGTGCATTTAATATACCTGAGTTTTCTATATAAGCATAGACCGTTCTGGTTTCGAAAGGATCAAGTGTAAGTTTATAAACTGGATTTCTATGCGGTATTTCTCTTGCAGAAAAAGAAGATGAACCATCAAAAGTTTTCTTTACGATATTTTCTTTTGTTCGCCAGCTCAGTAAAACCTTATCAACCCAAGGAGACTCTAATTCCAAAATATAGTCTTTTGGTTCATTCTCTGGATTCATTATTTCAAATTTTACCCAAACTGAAGGTTTCCAATAGCCAAAATGATATTTCATTTCATTTGCTTTTGACCAAACAACTTTATCTGAATAAATTTCTTCTAAGGTTTTGTTTTCAAAACTAAATTGAATGAGCGGGCGCTCAGGTAACTGATTACCACAGGAGATTAGTACCAAAATGAAAAGAAATAATTTAATTCTAGGCATTTGGATCATTGGCAATTGACGAACTTATTGCCAATGTACTTTTAGATCGCATCCATTGAAATTCAAATTCAGGTTCCAATAGAAAACGTATTGCCAAAAACAAAAAACAATGAATCCTCATGGCAAACCAAGGAGTTAGTTTTATGGCTGCAAAATTCGAAATTTATAAAGACAAAGCAGGAGAATTCCGCTTCCGCCTCAAAGCATCTAATGGAGAAATCATTGCATCAAGCGAAGGGTATTCTTCTAAACAAGCATGTGAAAACGGAATTGCTTCCGTTAAAAACAATGCGAGCTCAGCGGAAATCGACGATCAAACATAAGAACAACAATAGTCTGTTACTGTTTGAATTTTTAGTTTAAACTTGGATCCTGCAGGGACTTCAAATACTGACTGACCGTCAATTTGAAGCCATGTTTCGGATCCTGGTAAAAGTACAGATAATTTTCCTGATTGGATTTCCATTATTTCTTTTTGGTTGGTACCAAACTCATAATCTCCGGGCATCATAATTCCCAAAGTTTTCTTTTCCCCATTCGGAAACAAAACGGTCCTGCTGGTGACATTCCCGTTGAAGTAAATGTTGGCTTGCTTTAGTACTGTTACGGATTCAAATGAACTCATAAAGACCAAAAAATAGATAGGTTCGAGACTTCCAAGTGAATTCTAAAACTTCAATCTCGTCGATTTGGCATTAAAAAGTGTTTGCGAAATTAGGAAATACCAGAACGGTGAAGCCAGTGCCCATAAAGACCTCACAGAAATCAGAGAACAAAAAGCAGCAGGCCCGGGAAAAATCTATCGAAAGGATTCTTGCCTCTGCGATTGCTTTATTTGCAAAACACGGGTTCTCACAAACAACAATGGAGATGATTGCCAACCATGCAAAAATTTCCAAGGGCCTAGCTTATAATTATTTTAAGAGTAAAAACCAGATTTTTGAACAAATCATTGATTCTCACCTCGCCAAACAAGAGAAATTTTATAACAATATCCCTCCCAACCTTTCTGCAAAAGAGTATGTAAGAGAATTTTTTAATCGATCCATCCAATTTGCAAAGGAAGAGAGAAAAACGATGATTTTGATATCCGTTTGTCTTTTCCAACCTGGTTCGGTTTCTCTATCGAAAAAGATGGTTGAAAATGTGGAGAAACGATTTGCTCCTTTTAAAGAGGCGATGAAAGAAAGATTCAGATCCTACGGAATCAAAGACCCTGACAAAGAAATGATACTTATCAAAACCTTTCTTCATGGTGTAATTATGAGCCAACATTTCAATGACACAACTATCTGTACACCTACGATCATTGAAATGGTATTAGAAAGGTACGATTACAAAGACTAGAATTTTTACTCCCCTAACCCACCGGGAATTTTCAGAATAAGAAGATTTGTTGTAGCGGTTGCCAAAAGTTTATCCTTTTCTGTTCGCATTTCACCTACCATATGTATTGTGGAAAATCCTTTTGCCTCCACAGTTGCCTTTACGATTACTTTTTGCCCTACTGCCACACCGCGAATGTATTGTATATTCATATCAATTGTAGTTGTGGGTCGTTTTGCCACCAGATAACTTAGAGGCCCAAAGGCATTATCAAATGCAGCGGCAATTACCCCACCTTGCATCATCCCCATTGGGTTTGTTTGGTCTTCTGAAACAGGAAAGGCAACAGTTATACTTTTTCCTTTTGTATAAGACAAAATTTCAGCCTTCATAGCTACAAAAATAGGAGGTGGAACAGTAATTTTCCTTCCCCCATTATTAAAATTGATTGTCATATCATCTAAAATCTTTTGCGTTTCTTCTTTGGTATGAGTATGCATAAAACAACCTTCCTATGTTACCAATAGTAACATTTATTGATTTTTTTTCAAGAAAAATGTTGCCATTGGTAACTTATTTGACAAATTTATTTTGTGAAACGTACCTCCTACCATCACGGTGATCTGAAAAATACCATTATCAAAACTTGCCATAAATTATTACAAAAGAAAGGTGCTGCCGATTTTTCTCTACGAGAAGTAGCAAACTTATCTGGAGTTTCTCATGCTGCTGTGTATAGGCATTTCCAAGATAAGGAAGAAGTTTTAGAAATTTTATCTTCTATAGGATTTGATAAACTTGGATCTCTACAAAAAAAAGTGTCTCAAAATCCCAAAAACCCAGATGAATATTTTGTGAAATTAGGTTTAGTTTACATTCAATTTGCAATTAAAAACCCAAATTATTACAGATTGATGTTTCAGACGAAACGATCCAATGAGACTTCAATTTTGAAACGATCCAAATTGAAGTCTTATGCAATTTTGGTTCGTGGATGTAGATTTTATTTAAAAACTAAACGTAGAAAAGAAAACCATCGAAGTTTTTCCCTTATGGCCTGGTCCCTTGTTCACGGTTACAGTAATCTATCCATTGAAACTGATTTTCCAGAAACAGAAAGTAAAACACTGAAAAAAACAAAACTAGAAATGGCTGAAGATATCCTAAGGTTTGCTATTTAAAAATAAACCATTAGTTTTGAAGATTCATTACTTCAAATTTTTCTAAAAATTCGGACTTCTCTCTAACAAATTTCATTGGGTTTTCTTTTCCATATTCACAATAAAAAACCATTTGTTGGCCATCATTGGCGTTGGTACAATTTTTAGCCTCATCCAGTTTAAGGTATAAATTTCCTGTTTTTGTATGTTTATAAATCAACATTGGTTTTCCTAAATCAAATAATTGATTAAACGCATTTACCTGCTTCTTTCCATTGAAAGTTTTTGTTTTGCGTTTCCATCCAGTTTTTCCAAATCAAACTTAAAGTCCCTTGTAAAAAGTCTGGTGAAGTTAGTCTAGAAATTTGAGTATAAGTAGAAATTGATAACGACTTTTCGCTCCAACTTTTAAATTCTTCCCATGACGGTTTATTTTGTACATTTGTATGTACCTTTATTGTACTAGTATAAGAAGGCTGAATTTTTTCCAAACCTGCATTGGATTTTTTCGGGAACCTGCTCGGGAATGAAATTCGGTCTGTCTCTGTTTTTACTATTGGATTTTTTTCCAAGGGTTTAGTGAATGTTTGTAATTCTTTCACAGTTGGTTGCGAAAATATTGGTCTTAAAAATCGTTTTCTACCATCAAATCCTGTTTGTTCCAAAAGACCCAGTTTCTTTAGTGAGGTAATGAGTCTTGAAACTGTGTCCATTTTAAGGCCCAGTAATTCTCCAAAATAACGGTTAGAGGCGAAACATCCTCCTTTTTCGTGGAGAGATACAATTTCTGCATATAACTTAGTTTGGCTATGAGAAAGGTTCAATTTCTCTATCCAAACGGGAATCCAAATTCCTGTTCGACTTGTTTTCATATAGGTTCCTTCCGCCAAACTAACACTTCTCCGGCTACGAGCGTTTGGTAGGTTTTTGCCAATACACCTTTATGGTATAACTTCCCTACTCTACTAAGGAAAATTTGTTTTTTGTTTTATACAAACCTTCGGTCAAATTAGAGTTAAGAAAGATTGGAAGTTCTTTCGAACGTCCTTTCGGAACTTTTTTAGAAATTCCGGTTTGAACAACAACGGCATTGTGGTAGAGCCGTGTTCGGTTGTGTGACCCGAACGTTCCCTAGATGTACAGATTCTGAAATTTTGTCAAGAGAAAAATGAGACATAATTCCTTGGCTGTCTCATTGGGAGGTTTATTTCGTGAGTCATAAATATTGGGGAATGATGGGAGAGAGAAATAGGCCCCAGGTCGCTACCACACTTCCTAGGGCTTTTATTGTTCAACCCGGTTAAGGATTAAGAACAATCTATAATGCATTCGAATAGAGTACAAGTTTTTTTCTATTAGAATGTGGAAAAAATAGTAACTACTCTTTGTCCTGGGAAAATTCGAAAGGTTATTTTTTAAACTTTCGAATTGCCTCTTCCACGATTGATTTTTCGTTTTGGAGTTGGGAAATTTTTTCTTTTATTTTGAGCAGTTTGTTTTTTAGGTCTTTTAGCTCTAGATTGTTATTTTTTGGTTTCGATTGTTTTAGTTTACTTGGTTTTAAGGGACGAACAAATTCTCTAAGATCATTGCGAGATGGGAAGTCACCTTTTTTTTCTAAACCTTTAAGAAGGTAGTCAATTGCCTTTTTTCTATTGGATACGTCAAGAGGTGCAATTTCTGTAAATAAACTTGTTGGGATTTGAAAGATAGGATGACTTTTGTCGGAATTAGAATTGATGTTTGTTTCTTTTAATATTTCCGCATGTGCAATTTTTGTTTTTACCCACTGGCCTGATTTGTTGATACGTTTAGCTAGCTGGTCGTTGGTTTCTTTGTGTCTGTTTTTAAGTTCCTGGAGAGAAAGAGCCAAATCAGATTCTGACAGATCTTCTCTTTGTAGATTTTCCACTAATTTGATTTCTGGCAATTTGGAAATGTCGATTTGTTCCACATTTTTGACGATGGCTAAAATGGTTTTTTTCTTTAGAAGTTTGTGGGCACGAAACCTTCTCTCTCCGTTGATAAGTTCATATTTACCTGCTTTTTTTCTTACAACAACAGGTTGTAATAGTCCATATTGGGAAATGGATTCAGCAAGTTCTTTGATTGTAGATTCGTTAAAAGTTTTTCGGGGGTTACTTTCTATTAAGATTTCATCAACAGGGATTTCTGTTGCATTCTGTTGAGTGGTTCCTTCTTCTTTAAGGAATGGGTTTAAGGATGAGGTTCTTGCCGATGCCCTTGAAAGGATATCGGCTGGGTTATAATTTGCTTTGTTTTTCATGGGTTTGATAAAGTACGCCGGCGTACCTTACTTTAATTTCTCCGCTAAAGTTTCGAAAGCTTTCCAGGGTGCACTTCCTTCTTGTAGAGGTTTGCCAGTTTCCGTACGGTCCCGGATGCTGTCATTTTTTGGTATAGGTTCTAAAATTTTTAACGATTTGATTGTGTTTAATTTTTGAAGAAGATCCATTTGTTTTTGCGATGTTCCCCATTGAGATGGAAGGATCATTACTGATTTTTTTTTGGATTGTTCGTCGAACCTTTCTGCTTCATCTACTTTTTTTAATACTTGGGCGACGGTTCTGACAGCCCATTTGGAAGGCGTGACTGGAATTAGAATAGTGGAAGCGGGGAGATAGGATGCAATATTTTCAGAAGAACCTGACCCAGGTGTGTCTATTACTACGTAATCGTAGTCTGCTTTTAGAAGGATGTTTTTAAGGCGAGGTATCATAGAAAAATCTTTTGATGCTAGGTAACTTAAATCAGATAGTTCAATGATCGATGGTAATACGTCGATGTTGTTTGATGATTTTACTGACTCTGCTAGTGTTGTTTCTGCGTTTAATACGGAGAGGGTATTTCCGGAATCGAAAAACTCGACAGGTTCTTCAGGAAAGAAAAAGTCCGAAAGGTCGGCTTGAGGGTCCATATCTATTGCTAGTGTTGTACCTCTTTTTGATAGTGCTAGCGCTAAATGGATGGCAGTTGTGGATTTAGATGTTCCACCTTTGATATTGGCAACAGTTATGATCTTCATTGCATAGTGAGTTTGTGATAGCTCATTCTTGGTGCAATAAAAATTAAAAATTTGATATATTTTTTAAGAAAGTACGCCGGCGTACCTTGATACATCTTAAATCAAGATTAAAGTTTGATGGATTTTGTTGTGAGTTTTTTAGTATAGAATTCGTGCGCAAAGGATCGAAGCGGAAATCCTTTCCCAAGGGGAAAGATTGGAGCGGAGAGCCTGGTCGTTTTTAATAGTATGAGGGTGTAGGAGCGATTCGATGCGCCCCAATCTTTGTTTTGGTTTTTCTTGAAGATTATAGAAAAAATTCTTGTACTATTTTTGTGGATTGGTATTTTGTTAATAACCCCTTTAACCGGGTGATGTAAACTCTCTGAATTGTGTGGAAGCAGTTCAGAGAGACTTCTCTCCTTTTTAATTATCCTAGTAGCCCCTACCCTCCCCCAAAAAACACTTACTTCCAGGATTATTGTCTGATCGTTTTGTTTTCAGATTATGTCTCATTAAAACTTGACAGAAATTTGAATTTGGTACTAATAGATTCAAGGTAGGGGAGGTGTCCTCATACCTGAAAGCGGTCTTCCACAATTTTTACCGCTTAAATACATCACCTGGAATTCAAATGAATTCCAAATCGGACGTTTGAAAGAACCTCCAAGAGATAAATAACAACACCGAAGGTGTATCTTTTAGTGTTGTGATTCTAAGAGAAGGATTCCTTTTCTTAGCGCCGAAGGCCTGTGTTGGAAACAAGGGGTTGTTATGAGTGAATTCAAAAGAACGGGCGTATGGGTTGCCCAATGGATGGAAGATTTGGGCCTTACTCCAAACCAAACAAAGTTATTTGCCGAAATATATTCATTAGATGCCAAAGGCGGATGTTTTGCATCAAATGAATATTTGGGAAAAGTTTTAAAATTAAAGAGAGATACGATTTCACGTTTGGTCTCCGCTTTGAAGAAAAAAGGACTATTAAAACAAACTGGGTTTGATGGAAGGAGACGTTTTTTGAAACCAGTAATTACCGGTTTGAATTCGGAGTTGGATTTTGGTACGGCGAGTAAGTCTTCTTCTGGTCAAGAGATAACAACCCGAATGGGAATGGAATCCGAGGCAGATCCTTCTTTGAATGCCATGTCTAATCTTAAATACAAAGTAAATAAAAACATACATAAAAATTTTTTAAAAAATGCTAAAGATAAGGATTGGAAAGAGTTTTTAACCTGGAGCGAAAAACAACTTTCCTTTTCTACTAGTTTGGCTCTTTCGAGACTTGCCGGTCCAGAAGTGTTGACTGGATGGCAACTTTCCTATTGGAAGCGTTTTAAGGGAAACCCAAGGTGAAAGTTTAATATTCATACTAGTGGAAAAGGAATCGAAAAAACAGAAACTTTGACTTTATTTAACTTGGGTTAGATCTTGTCGAAATTGATTTCTGCCGCCTGGGTATTCGATGGTGTATAGGCATTGGCAAGTTTCCCATGCATGGCTTACAAAAATATAACCGATATCTTCGGACTGGCAAGAATCTTGTTTGGGTTTGATTTTGTGTGAGGAGATAAGGCGAGCAAGGTCTTTAGTTTCGATTTCGTTTAGTTGGATGGATTCTTGTTCCAAGAGTATGGAAGTAAGTCTTGGAGAAGTGGAAAGTAGGTTTGTTGCATTGACGCAAGTGCTCCTTCTCATAGCTAAACTTCCGGATTCAATGGCCTGGGGACTCGCCTTTGCAGAGACGGCAGCATAAAAAACTTCGACTCCATTCTTATTTCTCCATTCTGATCTCCAGGGCGTATAACTTTGGCAGGCGGTGAAAAAAAGAAGAAAATAGGGTATTAAATTTTTCATACTTGAATTTTAAGTTAGTTTTTTGCTTTGTCAATCTATGTTGGAATTGATAGGGAGCTCCTAGGATATTTTATTGAAAATTATAGTAATTCGATCATTGTTGGGATAGTTCATGAGCCTCTTTAAACCCTTACCTATTTTTTCTGGTCCCTTGGTTCAGTCTTTTATGGCTTCATTTAAATCTAAGTCAGATAAAAGATATGCTCACTCTATTGCGGGTGAATGGAGGTCAGTGAAATCAAAAGATGGAACTACGCTTCTTGCTCGCATTCATGAGGTGTCCGAGCCGAAAGGTCTGGTGATATTGGTTCACGGTTGGGAGGGAAGTATTCACTCCAGTTATATTGTCAGAACGACTAAGCATTTTTTGAAGAAAGGATTTTCTGTATACCGGTTTAATTTACGAGATCACGGTGATACTCATCATTTAAATGAAGGTATCTTTAATGGGAGTCTGCTTCCTGAAACTTATGAAGCCGTGAGAGAACTAGTGAAAATTTTTGGGAAACAAGGCCCAGTTTATTTGGCAGGATTTTCGTTAGGTGGGAATTTTGTTTTGCGAATGGCAGCGCGCCACTCCCTTTCAAAAATCGGAGATCAAATTCCTGGATTGAAACATTGTTTTGCGTTTAGTCCAGCGTTGGATCCCAAAAGTGCGACGATAAAAATGGATGAACACCCTTTTTTGAGAAAGTATTTTTTGAATTCATGGAAATCGTCGCTCGTAAAGAAGGCTAATTTATTTCCGCATTTATATTCTTTTCATGATTTAGATGATTATCAATCAGTAATGCATTTAACAGAAAAAATGGTGAAAGAGTTCTCGCAGTTTTTATCTGTAGATGAGTATTTTAATTCGTATACATTGAATGATTTGTTTTTTAAGTCAGTAAGGATTCCGACGACAATTCTTACTTCAATGGATGACCCCGTCATTCCCTGGAAAGAATTTGCCGACATTCCACCTTCTTCGTATCTTGAAGTAGTGATCGAATCAAAAGGTGGGCATTGTGGATTTATTGAAGATTTGAATCGTTCTTCTTATTATTGGAAATTGATGGAAAAAAAGATGGGTTGATTTCTTCCCAAATGGTTTTCCAGTAATTCCCCCAGTCTGTTTTTTTTGAAGTCCAAAATTTCCCAAAAAAAGAATCCAATAATTCTCTATTGGATAAAATTTTTAGCAGAGATTTTTTTTCTAAATAATCTGGTCCTTGGTTCAGTAGAGTTAAAAAATCGTTTTCTATTGATTTGGGAAGTTTGGAAGAATAGAGTTTGTTCCCTTGGAGTTGTTTATGTCTATTGTGAAAGATCGGATGAACTAAGGCAAAAAATAATTCGCGACCTTCGAGGTAACAGTTTTTATGCGTTTTTAGCTCTTCTTCCAAACGACCGATTAAATGGGTATCGGGTTTCCAAAAAGATATACTTAGGATTTTGTTTAAAGTTTTAAATTCTTTTCCCGTAAGGATTACCAAAGGGATGGCAGAAATCCAGCCAATCCATATTGGCATTGTTAATATAAATAACATTGTGGAATGCGTATAACTGATATAAGCACAAGCAAAGCCGAGAATGGTCACTCCGAAAAAGGAGGAAACTATATAAGATATATTGTATTCTGAATTGGCGTCACGGTTTTGTGGACCCCAACTAATTCTTTTGTTTAATAAAATAGAAAAAACGAAGATACTATGATAGATCATATAAATTGGTGCTATCAAAATTGAAAATGTGGTTTCAAGAAGAAAGGCTGGAAATTTTCTAAGGATTTCTAAGGCAGGGAGACTTATGAAACTGAGTATCCTTGGCAAAAAAAGTAATAATAAAGAAAGATATAATAACTTTATGTAGAGCGGATCATATATTTGTGATTTGAAGAATTCATATTCTTCAGGTAACATGGAATAATTTAAATATTTGCTGTCTTCCAAATAGTTCCATAAACTTAAAATGATATAAAACATCCAAATCGGTGAGTTCAGATAGGATAAAATTCCATTAAGAATATGGATTCGGTTTATAGTTGGGATTTTTTTGCCGAAAAGGAACCAGAAATGTTGTAAGTTCCCTTGGCACCAACGTTGGTCGCGTTTGAGTGTATCAATTATATTAGGTGGATTTTCCTCATAACTACCTTCCAATTCATAAGCACACAAAACTTCAAAACCAGCCTTTCTCATTAACGCAGCTTCGACGGTATCGTGGCTCAAAATTTTTCCACCAAGACCACCATATTCTGGTAAGTGGGGAAGAGCACAATGCTCCATAAACGGTTTGACTCTTAAGATAGCGTTGTGTCCCCAGTATCCAGAAGAATTAATTTGCCAGAAGTTAGCACCTTTTAAGAAAAAAGGGCTAAATAAGTAGGAAGAGAATTCGGTTAATTTTTGGAATAAGGTAGTAGTTCGGAATATTTTTGTTCCGGTTTGTATGATTCCTGCCTTTGGGTTTTTTTCCATATTTGCGATGAGTTGTATGATAAGTTCTCCGGATACAAGGCTGTCTGCATCTAGAATGACCATGTATTTGTATTTTTTCCCCCATCTTCTGCAAAAATCTGCAATGTTGCCACTTTTCCCGTTGAGATTACTTTTACGTCTGCGGTAGTGGAAGTTAAAAAAGTTGTTTGTAGATTCGCATAACTCTAAATAGGCTGCTTCTTCTTTGATCCACTTTTCGGGTGTTCTTGTATCACTAAGAATGAAAAAGTCTAGTTTTGGTAGTTTATGAATTTTTTCTACTGACTCATAGATTACTTTGATTCTGGAAAATATTGAAATTTCATTTTCTTCATATACAGGCATAACAACGGCAACGTCGATAGACTCTAATAAGGCGAAATCTAATTCGCTTTTTGGGATCTGTTTTGCTTTTAAGAGAGTGTCAGCATTCTTTTTTAGGGAAATTAAAAACCCAAATAGAGAAGTGCTTGCTCCATACGACAACATAGGTAAGAGGAACATGAAAGTTATGAATTGGTAATATTCTGCGATTTCGATACCCCGGAAGGAAATAATTTCTATGAATAAACTAAATCCTATTAAAACGGGAGTGATGAAAATTAGGAAAAATAAACTGCGATGGATATGTATCATAACAACCTAAAGATAATTAAATAATATAGAAGGCTCCAAAGAAAGATAGAAGCAATAACGAATAATGGTTTTAAAGAACTAATGATGGATTGTTTATATAATTTTGTATCACGTTTCCAGTCCGCAGATTGCGGAATCATTGAGCCGAATTGCCAAGATCGGCTTGCAATTGGTAAAAGATTTTTTGGTTCTATCTCTTTTGTTGTTAGGTAACTTTGCCATAGTTCCCAGTCTATTTGAAATTCTTTTTTCAGATCAGTGGATTTAAAAAAGTCACTTATTATTTCTGCAATTTTATATTCACTTTGAATTCCAATTAAAATCAAGTAGGTTCGAATCCTCTCGCTAAACTCGTTCATATATTCCATGTTATTTGGATAATCCGTCTCTATAGATCCAAGTTTCGGTGATTCTTTGGTTTTGACTTTCAAGGAAAATTAACCAATTGGACTCATTTACAAAAGAAGGATACCAGATTTGCAAACGCCACTGATCCAACTCAGATATTTTTTCAATTTTATAACGAATTTGTTCAGGAGGAATTTTATCGTTTTGGATGTTGGCGTTGATTATAGTTTTTTTGTCCAAAGATTTTAAATAGTCACCTGTAAAATACAAGGTAAATACTTTCTCCTTTGGGAAGAGGGGATCAACTCCTCTGTAAAATGCGGATGCTTTTCCTAGTGTATGTTTTAGGGGTGATCTTTCAGTGTAATGAAGTGTGTATTGAAATTCGTAACCTTCATTTAGGTTCGGTGGGATGGAAGGTTCCCAAAAAGTGGTGATATTATCATCTGAATCCAAATTGGTTGTGAACTCCAGTAAATATAAATTTCCTTTACCCCAATCTCCTTTGGGTTCAACCCAAACACTTGGACGCAAATGGTATTTTAGTTTTTCATCTTGGTAACTTTTGAACTTACGGTCTCTTTGGATTAGTCCATAACCTTTTGGTGAATCGAGAGAAATTCTTGTTAGTTGGGTTTTTTTGGGGTTGATTAAAGGTCTCCATTCCCAATCACCGATTTTGTTTTGGATGAGAAGACCATCAGAGTCGTGTACTTCAGGATGTATGTTTCCCAAGATAGGGTTATCAGATTCTCCGTATAAATACATGGAAGTGATAGGGGCAAAACCAAGTCGTTTGATTTTTTTACGTAGGTAAATTTTTGTCTTAACATCAATGGTTGTTACTTCGCCTGGTTTAATCAAAAATTCATAAGAACCAACTACTGATTCACTATTCATGATTGCGTATATCGTAATGGCAGAGTCTGTTTTTTGTGGGCGTTTGATATAAAAACTTTCGAAGATCGGGAATTCTTCTTTTTCTTGGGGTCCTGTGTTGATGGCAAGCCCTCTGCCTGATAACCCGTAGACTTGGCCTTTTGATATGGCTCGGAAATAGGATGAGCCTTGAAAGACTAAAAATTCTTCCAAGATTTCTTTTTGATTGATAGGATAATGAACGCGAAAGCCCGTATAGTGAAGATTTTTTGTAAGTTCTGTGAAAGAATCAGTGAGTGGTAAGTCACCAAAATTAAAACGTGATGCATCATAAGGTATTTCTATAGGTTTCTCATTAATCACTTCATAAATTTGAATTCCGTTGCTGTAAATATGGCCTGGATGAAAGAAATGAAGTTGGTAGGGTAAAGCAAGATTTTTCCAAATAGCAACATCAGGTTTGTATTCGATTTGTCTATAATCATCGTAGCTAATTCCATCTAGACCAGGAATTTTAAATTCAGGAGTGGGAGTATATTTTGATTTCAATTTTAGTTTAGCAATTGAATCCACAGTGTTGAAGTCGAATAACTCATTGGGAGTGGAAATTGCCATTAAGGTAGCCAATTGATTTAACGTCAGATCGTTTTTCCTAATGATGATGACGACACACAATACCAAGGCAATGAGTGCAAGATATATGTTCAGTTTCTTCATAGTTGTAATGATTATTATTGAATCTACAGGGTCACGTAAATAATCTATTGTGGCGTTTTTGTCTCACTAAACATGGATTAAGCAAGTAAGTATTTTTTTTCTATTGCATAATTCAAACGTTTCTATATTGTTCCCTCATCTTATGAAACGTGTTTCGATAATTTTTTTCCCCATGTTAGCCGTCGCCTTATTTCTGCAATGTTCTGGTTCTCAAAAAACAGATAAGATCCTTGGTGAATCTGTAATTAATTCTAATAAACCACAATCATTCAAAAAAATTGCTCCACTTACTGCAAACTCACTTGGCTCCAGGAAAAATCTCTTTGAAAATGGTTGGGCTGTCATTCCTTCGGGAACAAAGAGTATAGATTTGGTATATGAAAATGGGGGAATGAGTGCTCGTGTCGCTAAGGCAATGGTACTCGTGCATATGAAAAAACGCAGTGCTGATTTTCCTGGCAAACTAGGCAAAACGATGGAGGCAGTTTTATCTTGGACTGGTGATGGATATAAAGATTCTTCCAGTAGAACTGGAGATATATATGATGCCGGTTGGCAATTGAGTCAAACGGAATGGAAAACTTCCAAAGAAAGTTTTAAGGAAGCAGGCTCTAGATTTTTATTAGGTTATATTTACTTAGTACCAAGAGTGGAATCAGATACAGAAAAAATGTTTTCCACTTTGAAAAACATTGGTAGTGAACGCGGAAAAACTACTGATAAGTTGAATGATTTATTCGTATCTACTTTAAATCAAAATTCGAAGAATATAATCTCAGCTTGGAGCGATTCCTTTTCAAAAGCATCCGATGAATTTACCAAAAACTATGAAGAGTCGGGTGAAAGTGGCAATTCACTTTTAGCTCTTGTCGATATATTTCAAGGGTATTCTATTGCTATTAAAGAAGTATTGGTCTCTCCTATTGCAAAAACAGGAAAAAATACTGGCGAGATTCTGGTAGTTAACGGGGTATATGTTCCGTTATCCCAAACGATGAACTTTTCTTCTAATGCATTGATATCGACCGGAGTTGTTTTTTATTATTCGACTAAGTCTGGTTATCGGGTAATTTCTCCTACCTTAGAGGCTGGTCTTTTTAGTTCCATCGGGTTACTTTCTGCCTCTGCTACGATCCCAACATATACGGGAGGAACTACACTTGCCGCATTTAATCAAGTAACATCTGTTGCAGCCATTACTACCGGGGGGACAATTGGTGCAGTTGGAGGAGCGACCATCGATACAGGCGCTTATGCAACAGGCATGGTCTATGATTTGTCAAAAGGAACGGCAGAGTCAGGATTTTATGCAATGAGTTCAGGAATGATTTTAGGTTACACTGCACTTACAGTGTTACCATCTCAATTGATTTTAACAGCTGTGGATGGTCCCATACTAATCACCTATGATGGACCTCGTGTTGTTATAGCAGTTGTGAAAGGCAATTACGCAGGGTTTGACGATGCACCTACAGGTTCAGTTATCAATTTAGAAGAAGCAAAAAAAGCGGGGAAAGTTAAAATCTTAACCGATGATCCAAAAATCATCAAGAAAGTTTTAGATGCAGAAATCGCAGAACAATCAAAACGTGCAAATGCAAAGGCTTCTGAAAAAAAATGAAATCAAACATCTACTTAGTTACAATAATTTCTGTTTTTCCAACTCTATTCTTTTTTAACTGTTCCGGCTCTGATAAAAAAACAGAAGATCCTTTAAAGAATACTAAAAAGTTAGCTATTGAAGGCCACACTTCTCTTTACTACCAAGGAGCTCTCCCAGTAAAAGGAACAAGTATCAAGTTCATTCCTCCATTTCATGAATCAACTGTATTCGTTATGGGACAAAGATTTGGTTTTGCGGGTGAAGAATTTTCTAGATCTGTCTTGAAGGCAAAAGAATCCGTTGTCATCGTTAAAGATGGAACAAAAATGAGTTGGGCTACCGCAGGTAAGGTAAATGCGAAAGGTAATGAAGTAGTTCAATATTTGAGTGAAAATGCCACCAAACCAGGGTTATTTGTAATGTATACATCAGTTGCGGAATCTTATGGGCTTGTCGGATCTTCTTGGGACCGAGGGTTAGATACTCATAAAGCGGTTGTGGCAAACTCAGAGGCCATCCGCAAAGAATGGGATGAATGGGCAGATATGCAACTGAACCAAAAAGAAAAGCCGGATTATTCACCATCTACTAAAAAAAGATTCAATCAGTATAAACAAGAATTTCAAAAAGTTTTTGAATCAACGGTATATGGATATGTGGATTTAGATGATGTTTTGAAGTCATCTTATGATGAAACGTATGACGATTTAAAATCTGGAAGTTGGAAACGTCGGTTTTCTGAGATTGAAGATTTTCGATCCTCCGTTTCTCAAAAGATATTTGGCAATTGGAAAGAAACTATATTTTCGATTGGAAAAGATACTTCTAACGAACTGAGTCGAGCTAAAGCAGATATTGAATCCATTGCAGATGGTGAAGGCGTTCCTTTGGCACTCCTAAAAGCATTCTCGCGAACCACCAAAGCTTTGTTTTATGATGGTATTATCAAACCTATTGGGAAATTTACATTACTTTCTGTTGGTTATATTACTTGGAATGGAATTATTTACCCTGCGGCAGTGGTGACAAATTCTGCAGGAACAGGTCTCTATTGTTTGGTGGAAACTTTTACATTGGCAGGAAAAGGGGTAGTTTATATTACCGCACCGAGTGTTGAGCTGGCCTTAGGAGCTATTTTAAATAGTACAGAACTAGTATTAAATGAATCAGTTCAGTCTGTGGAAAAAGGTGCAAAGGTCACCTCTGCTGTTGCTAGAAAAACGTCTGCCTATTCGGTTAAATCTGCGGCTGTTGTTACAGAATCTTCTGGTAAATATATTTTGGCACCAATGAGCCTAGTTGGAGTTACTTCAGGACAAACCGTTCTTGGCGGAGGTCTTGCTGTTTCTGGAACTGTCGTCGGAGCTTCATTTGCAGGAACTTCAGCAACGGCACAAACAGTCACATATGCTTCTACAAAGGTGGCTGCTGGAACTGTCGGAGTGGTTGGAACTGCCGCCTCCTTTGGTACAGGAACAACCTACGGTGTTTATCAATTAACAAAAGCAGTTGGAGTACCTTCTGGTGTCGTCATTGGATCAGGGATTGTACTCAGTTATGAATTTGTATCCCATATGTCGGCACATTCGGTCCTTGCCGTAGCCGATTGTACATATTTAGTGTTATCCCTTGAAGGAGGTAAATGGGTGGTATATGGAGTCAAAGATACTTCCAAAAAAGCATCTAGATTATTGTCTGGAGCCGTCGTTGATATGGACCAGATCCGAAAAGAAGGGGGAACTGTAGTAAAAGTTCCTTTAGAAGAGGGAGAAGTTGAAAAAATACTAGGTAAAAAAAAGAAAAAATGAAACCGTTGGAGAATGGAGAAAGTAAGAAAAAAAATTCTCATCATTGAGGATTCCGAATTACAAAGAAAACTTCTCAACCGGTGGATTTCAAATCATGGATACACTCCTTTGGATGCAGTTTCTCTTTCTGAAGCCAGGGAGATTATTAGTAATGACCAAGTTGATGTTGTACTCCTTGATTGGGAACTACCAGATGGTTCTGGGATTGAGTTGATATCGGAAATATTCTCTTCTTCTCCTATCGGTTGGCTACCGATCATAATGGTCACTGGTCATACAGAGCCAGAGAACTTAAAACTTGCTATTGAAGCCGGCGCTACTGATTACATAACAAAACCCGCAAAAGAGATTGAACTTTTGGCTAGGATTTTCAGTGCTTTGAGGATGAAATCATTACACGATCAATTACGTGAAACTGCAATTCGAGATGTGATGACAGGTTTATATAACCGTCGTTACATGGAAGAAAGAATAGATCAAGAGTTTCAAAGATGTAAAAGGCATAAACATAATTTATCACTTGCTATGATAGATATTGATTTCTTTAAAAAAGTAAACGATACCTACGGTCATGAAACAGGCGATTTAGTCTTAAAAAGGATCTCCTTTGAATTAAAAACCTCACTAAGGAAATCAGATATTATTTCTCGATTTGGTGGTGAAGAGTTTGTCATTGTATTTCCGGAAACTGGAGTTTCTGACGCCGCTATGGTTCTAGATAAAATTAGAGAATCGGTTTCTGGTATGGATTTAAAATCAGATGCAGGACAGATTTTCAAAGTTTCCTTTAGTGGCGGAGTTGCCGGTGGTGACATTACAGAAATAGAAAATCCAGTTGAATTACTTAGAATTGCAGACAAACTCTTATATGAAGCAAAGTCCTCGGGTCGAAATCGTATCATAAGTTAAATTAGTAAATTGGATCTTAATCATTCATTCTATCAGCTAACACCTGACTCTATTTTAAATGCACTTGAGTCATTGGGTTACGAACTTACCGGTAGGTTTTATCCATTAAATAGCGTTGAAAATCGTGTTTATGATATAGAAACTTCAAATTCTGGGCGTATCGTTGTAAAGTTTTACCGTCCTGGAAAATGGACTAGAGATGAAATTCTAGAAGAGCATAAGTTTTTACAAGAACTCATTTCGGAAGAAATTCCTGTGCTGACGCCAATTACAATAGAAGGGAATACTTTATTTGAGTGGTCAGGAATTTTCTTTGCAATTTGGCCACTTAGGAATGGTAGGATTGTAGAAGAAATCGCTGGCCCAGATTTAGAAAGAGTCGGTGCACTGCTTGGAAGGATTCACGCAGTTGGAAAAAGGTCCAACTCCACCCATCGTCCTATTTTGGATATTCCTTCTTATGGATTGGAATCGTTAAACTTTATTCTAGATAAACATCTAATACCAAACAGTGCTTTGGCGGAAAGATATAAGACAACTGCTTTAAGGTCTTTTGAAATATTTGAAACTTTAGTAAAGGAATACCAAATTCCATTCCAACGCATTCATGGAGATTGTCACAAAGGGAATTTGTTAGTTTCGCAAGAAGGTTACAGTATCTTAGATTTTGATGATTTTTTAACAGGTCCCATCGTACAAGATTTTTGGATGTTACTTCCGCTAGGTGAATCTGACCGAAGAAATGATTTGTTTCAATTTTTACAAGGTTATACTATGTTTGCTGAGTTTGATGAAAATTGGTTAAAATTGGTAGAACCTCTACGTATCATTAGATACATTCATTATGCCGCATGGATTGCGAAACGATGGGAAGATCCTTCTTTCCCATCGTTATTTCCACATTTTGGATCAGAAGAATTTTGGTTGAAAGAAACGGTTGATTTAGAATCTGCAAAAAAAGATCTAGAAGAACAATCTTATGACGATAATCCTAACCCGATAGAAACCGAATCTGAAATGACAAATAAAGATTTTTTTTGGGATTGGGAAAACTAAAATTATTAAACTAGCAGATGTGACAAAGCGACTGCAAGCGCATGTGAGACATTTAAAGAATCAATCTGGTTTTTCATCGGAATGAAGACAAGTTGGTCTGAAATATTTAGAACATCTGGAGATATTCCTTCTGATTCATTACCAACTATTAATACGATATTATTTTGTTTTTCAATTTCGTAAACCGGTTTCGTTTTCGATAATAAATGTTCGCCTTCACGCGGAAGGCTAAGTGATAAAATGGTATGTCCTGAGACTTTCAAATAATTTAATGTTTCGGTTAGATTGTTATCACGAACTAATTGAATTTGAAATAAAGAACCCATTGAAACTCTGACACTACGCCTGAGATATGGCGAAGCAGATTTACCATCAACAATGACTGTTCGGATTCCAAATGCTGCGGCTGTCCTTAAGATGGATCCAATGTTTTCGCTGTCGACTATATAGTTTACTGCTAAAATAGGAGATTCCACTTCAGATAAGGAACTCCACTTTTGATAACCGATTGCCATGAATCCTTGGTGCACAGAAAACCCAATGGTTTCCTCAAATATTGATTTCTCAGCAACAAAACATTTGTTAATATTCAATAGTTTGGATCGGATTAGGTCTTTATGTTTTTCCCAATACTTTGGCATACAAAAAACAGATTCAACCTCAAGGTTAGACATGAGTAACCTAACGACTGTTTTTTCGTGATCCGCAACGAATTTGTCGGAAGGTTCTTCCTTAGCTTTGAGCAGTTGGTAAGCGGAAAGTCTAGGATCCTGTGCGGAATGTATAATTTGCATTATGTCTCATTGCCCCTGAAGAGCCCCCGCCCTGAATAGGGTGGTGGAGGCGGGCTTGTGGGTTTGTCCTAAAACCTCTAACACAAACTTTTCATCTCTTCAAGAAAAGAATGCATTTCCGGAAAGATTCTTTTAAAAAGTTCATGTTAGCAAAACTGATACTCTGATTGGACAAATCCATTTACGTAAGTTTTCGTTTCCATGTGTTTCAAATTTTGATCTTGAACTAAGTAACCAAAAAGAGGTAGTCCCGATCCAAGTAAAACAGGAATTCTTGTGATGGTAATCTCGTATAATAACTGGTTTTCGATAAAAGATTGAATCATTTGTCCGCCATCAACGTAGGCAGATTTAAATAATCTTTTTTCAAGTTCAAAAGTTAAATCTTCTAGAGTTTCATGAAATATAGTAATCGGAAAATTCGACTCAAATTTATAATCACGATTGCGAGTTAGAACATAAACAGGAATATCTGCAAATGGATAGGATTCAAAACTCAATACCGTTTCAAATGTAACTCTGCCCATTACTATACAATCGATATTTTTCATAAATGAAGAATAACCTAAATCATTATTTTCGATCTTATAGTTTTCTGATATTAGCCAGTCAATGGATCCATTCGTTCTGGCAATAAATCCGTCTAAACTGCTTGCAATAAATGCTCTGTATTTTATCATAAAACAATCTTACTCTACGCTGTAGAATTCAATATTCTACAGCGTAGAATTGTGCTTATTAAAATGAAAGAAAAAATTATACAAACTGCTTTGAAAATTTGTGAAAAAGAAGGGTACGAATCCTTTAGTATGCGTAAATTAGCAGCGAAATTAAATTTAGACCCAATGGCAATTTACCATTATTTTGATAATAAGGCGGAACTAACTAAGGCAATGGTGGAACAAATATTCCAACGATTTCATGATGATATTTTAGTCTCCGATCGAAATCCAAAGACAAATATTAAGAGAGTTTTAATCGACTATTGGAGTTTATTTGTCGAATATCCAGGTATGTCCTTATATTTAATTAAAAATTCTTATGAAGCATTTCCCTCTGTTGTGTCGCTGAACCAAAAACTTCTTTTTTTTCTTATGCGATCCTATCCGAATTCTGATCCCGATAAAACTTTGAACGTATTAATTGATTTTGTGCACGGGAATGCCTTGTCCTCCACAACGATATTGTCCAAAAACAAAAGTAAAGAAACAAAGATTCGTATGAATCAGAAAGAATTTGAAAGCTCTTTGTCTTTCCTTTTGGACCAACTTTCAAAAACCTAATGGGTCACGCCAGTGCACCTATTTTCTATATTGAAAAAATCACGCGATCTTTCAGGAGGAAGACCAGGGTATTTGAGAGTTCGCCACCTAATTATAGTTTTGGGATAATTTCTTCCTAGTAAAATTCTTTAACAAATTACCATTTGTAGTTGATTAAATTACATCCAAAAAAACTATTTAACAGGATTCTCGGATTTCCCTAATCAAAATGAACATTGATCCCCGAACAGTCGTATTTATCAACATCATTGGATGTTTATTAATGTCAGGAGGACTTTGGTTTGCGGCAAGGGGTTATTTTCAAAAGCTCAGCTTCGTTAAAGATTGGTCAGTTGCCACTTTATTACAAGCCTTAGGTTGGATTGTTCTGGGAGCTTTAAGAGGAGTTATTCCTGATTGGATCTCAATTAGTGCCGGGAATTCGCTTATTCTTTTGTCATTAGTATATTATAATAATATAATTTTATCTATGTTTGATAGAAAACAAATGTGGAATTCAGGAGTTTTTTTAGTTGCGGTTGTTTTTATTTTGCTTGTGATGCACCAATTTTCCGATATTGCGCCAAAGTATAGAATATCTTTGATATCATTGGCAGCCAGTTCACAACTTTTATCTTCTGGTAAAAACATTTTATATGCAAATCAAAAATCCCGATTATCCAGTCGTTTTACTGCTATCTTTTACTTATCTTGTGGGATAATTTTATTCTTTCGATTTGTTTATTACACAGTTGCCGATGTATCTATATCGCAAGTAGCCTTCGGAAAAGGACCCATTCAAGATTTCACTTATTTGTTTTTTTATATAACTTCAGTTATGATGACATTCGGTTTCTTAATGATGTGTATAGATATTTTTATCAAAAGCCAAGAAGAGAGTGAACAAAAGTATCGATTATTAGCCGAAAACACCACAGATGTTATTTGGGTTTTAAATTATGATGAACAAAAATATTCATATGTTAGTCAATCGGTTTTAAATATTACCGGTTTTACTTCTGAAGAAACCATCCGCAATTCTTTAAAAGACTCTTTTACACCAAGTTCATTAAAATACATTTTGGAAATTTTACCTGATCGAATTCAAGAATTCAAAGTTACTGGAGAAAAAAAGCCATTCAGTGACGAAGTGGAACAATATTGTAAGGATGGGTCCACAATATGGATAGAAGCCAATACTGTGTTTCAATGGAACCCTAATGGCACTATTAATATATTAGGAGTTTCTAGAAATATAGATAAAAGGAAAAATGCTGAAATCCAAAAAGATAAATTTTATTCCGAATTGCAGTTATTAAATCACACTAAAGATAAATTCTTCTCAATTATTGCACATGATTTGAAAGGTCCAATTGGAGGTATGAATACTTTTGCCGGTATGATTTTAGAGGACTTAGATACGCGACCCATAAAACGTACTAAAAATGATCTGAGTATACTTTTTCAGTCTTCTGGTGAAATATATGTACTTTTGGAAAATCTTCTCACTTGGGCCAGATCACAAACAGGAGAGATGGCGTTTTTTCCAGAAGAAATATCATTGTATCATTCCATCGAATCTGCCATTGCTTCTATATCTTTTTCGATCCAAAACAAATCTATAATTGTGAAGAACTTCGTGGATTCAAATTCAAAAGTTTATGCTGATGAAAAGATGGTAGAAACGGTTCTTCGAAACTTAATTTCTAATGCCATAAAATACTCCCACGTTGGAGGTGAAATTCAGATCTTTTCGAAATCGCTAGGTGATGATTTAGAAATTTGTATAGCAGATACTGGAACTGGTATTTCAGAAGAAATTCAGAATAAATTGTTTCGTATCGACGCAAAACAAACCAGTATGCCCGGCACATTAGGTGAAAGAGGAACTGCTTTAGGTTTAATTTTATGTAAAGAGTTTATTGAAAAACATGGAGGATCAATTTGGGTTAATAGTGAAATAGGTAATGGATCCAAGTTTTATTTCACCTTACCAAAGGAATCAAGCGTACTTATTCGGGTATAACTTTTGTTCCATTCACAACTGTATCACCTGGATATAATATGACGGATTCTCCAACAGAAAGCCCATTCTTTATCATACTAACACCCTCACTTTGATGTTCTACTTCTACAAAACGTAATTTTGCTTTTTTCTTCTCAACAGTAAACACTGCCCATTTCCCATCTTCTCGAAATAAAGCAGATGTTGGAATTATTATGGCATTTGGTTTTTCAAATAATACAATTTTGCATTCTAATTCGTAACCATCGCCAATTCCTGGAGGGGGAATAAATTCAATCAATATAGGAACACGTTGTTCTTCTACACCAAGTGATGATATTTTAGTGATAGCAGAAGGTTCAATAATAGAAACTTGTCCTTCCAATATATGTTCTCCAAATCCAGTGAGTAAGACTTTATCTTTTAAATCTAAGTCAGGCATATCCTCAGATAAAACAAATGCAGATACAGCAATTTTTGATACATCGCCATAGTCTAATATGCGTTCACCCATAGTAACAGGCCCTGCACTTTCTCGGTATACTTTTAGAATTTGACCATTGGAACTTGCTTTTACAGTTTTCACGATGTCCCAATCTACAGTAAGAAGTGTCATACCTTTAGAAACTTTGTCTCCAGCGTGTAATTCTACTCTACGCATCACGCCATTTACTGGAGCATATGCAGTGTAAAGTTCTTTGACTTTTGTTTTACCTTGAACAGACAAAATTTGTTTATAAACATCTTGTTTGGTAATGGCTATTTCCACTGGTTTTGGATCTTTTTTTAAAATTAAAAAGGTAAAACCGAAAAACAAAATTACACCTATTGTAACTTTTGCATTTTTTGTTTTAATAAACTCTAAGATATTTTCTTTTGTCATATCATTCTCTCACCTTGAGTACGCTTAATAAGTCCATTGTTTTTAATTTTTGATATACTATGATAAAACTGATTCCTGCAGTGAATACTGCCAGAAGGATTGAATAGTAATAAGTAGAAGGGTAAATGACAACTGGAATTTTAAATCCTTCTGTTTCGTTGACATTTAGTATTAGATTAGCAACTTTATTTCCTAATAAACATCCAATAGGAATGGCAATGAGTATTTGCCAAGTTAGTTCCCAGGCAATAATCTCAAAAACTTCCTTTAAACTAAATCCAAGGATTCTTAAACTACCTAATTCATATATACGTTCAGATAAAGTGATCATTGCGGTATTGTAGATGACGCCAATTGAAATGATAATTGTAAATATTAAAATCACAATGGATGTTGACTGAAGGGATCTCTGCATAACTTCTTTAAATCCTGTAAGAATGGCAGATTTGGAAAATAAACCAATGACTAGAGGATTGTCTTTAAATTCTTCAATTAAATTTTTATCTTCTAAAGGGTCCGTTTTTAAAAGTGCGAGATTTATCAAACTCCCTTCATCTAACATTCGATTTAGATTATTACGATTGATAAAAACTCCCTGGCCTAAAATTTCATTAGCAAATGCAGAAACTGTAACTTCTATTTTTCTTTTTTCTCCATCAAGAGTTTCAATAATAATGGATTCCCCTTTTTGAATTCCCATTCTAGTTGCTAAATCGGTATTCATCATAATTCCATAAACGGGTATATCGATTGGATGTAAATCGTGGTTTAAGATTCTTCTTAAACCAGAACCTTCTGAAATTCCTGTTAAAATTGTGTCTTTGGATTTCCGGTTCTTAGAAATTTTAATGGGAATGGATCGTTGTCCTTCTGCTAAAAAAACTCCCTTTTTCTCTTTTAATTCAAATAATATAGAATCTTCAACAGGAATTCTAAAAACGAGTGTGAGTGTTTCTCTTTGAATCGTATTAAATTGAAGATCTAACAAAGTACCTACGGTGTCTTGTATAAAATTTCCAATGATCATAATCATGATCGAAGTAGACAATCCTAGGATTGTAAGTGCAGTTCGTGTAGGACGTTTGAAAAGATTCCTTAGAACCATTCTTTGTATCGTTCTAAGATTGGTAATCCAGGTTTCCCAAAAAGAAATTGTATAAGTGCCAGGGGGAGCAGGGCGCATAGCTTGTGCCGGATCTAATTGAATGATGCTCCGCAATGATATGACTGTACCGAGTCCTCCAATGAGGATTCCAAAACTAAAGCTAAACAGTGCAAGTGACGCCGGAAAGATTGAAACCAATTGTGGAAATTTATAGAATCTGCCATACAAGTCTGTCATTGCATTACCTAAAAAATATCCAACAATGACACCCAGAACACTACTGATGGCAGTGATAAAACTAATAAGTTTTAGATAATGAATAGCAACGTCTCTGGAAGTATAACCAAGCGCTCGTAAGGTTGCAATTTGCTCTCTTTCTTTTGAAATCATTCGATTAGAAATAATATGCAATAAAAACGCTGCTATGGCTAAAAAAATTCCAGGTAAAAAAACAGCAGTGGTCCTTAGTTGCCTAAACTCATCATTCAAAAAAGAATCAGAAGGTAAAGATTTTCTCTCTTTCGATCCCATTCCACCAAACTCATCTAATAATGCGTCGAGATCACGCATCATTCGTAACCTCTCTTGCCCTTCTGAAGCAAAATGAAAAATAATTTGATTGAATGCACCTTCGAAGTTAAAATTTGCTTCCATTGCTTCTCGTTTCATCCAAATAATACCGTAGTGTTTGTCGTCAGGCATTGGGTTCCCGGGTCGGAATACATAAACAAATTCCGGAGACAAACCAACGCCTGTTACATGCAAGAATACACGTTTGCCACCAATGATTGATGATAAAATAGATCCTGGCTCTAATTGATTGGCGTTGGCAAAGTTTTCACTTATGACTACATCTTGATTTTGTTTTGGTAAAAAACCTTTTTTTAAATATAAGGTGTTTGTATGTTCTGGCAACGATATCAACTGAGCTGCGGAAGGATATACTTCATTTGGAAAATCTAAAACAATTTCTTTCGAGATTCTTGTTTCAAAGTCTGAAATACCCTGTAGTTCCGCTATTTTAGTTTCAATGTAAGTTGGTGCACGGTTTAAATAAACAAAACCTTCGCATAAGTTATGTTTGCTATAAAAATTTAATTTTGCATCCATCAGCGAAAAATAGGCAGCCCAGGAGGCAGAAAAATAACTGATTCCGGCTGCGATGACAAGACCAACGGTTAATCCCTGAATCGACATGGATTTTAAGTCTCGAAGTAATTTTATATTTAAGGTTTTGCCGATCACCAGCTAACCTCAGATACAGGTTTTTTATGATGATTTACTGAGTCGGAAACAATCGTTCCATCTTTTACTAAAATAATACGGTCAGCAATTTGTGCAATGGACTCATTATGTGTAATGACAACAGTAGTCGTTCCTAAGTTTTGATTGATCCCTGTAATTGCTTCTAAAACAATTCTACCGGTTTTAAAATCTAATGCGCCTGTAGGTTCATCGCAAAGAAGTAACTCTGGCCTTTTTGCGATGGCTCTTGCGATGGCAACTCGCTGTTGTTCACCTCCCGAAAGTTGAGCAGGGAAATGGTTTTTTCTATCCGCTAATTTAACTAACGTAAGGGCTTCGAGAGGTGCCATGGATTTATCTGAGAGATCTGTCACCAAACGCACGTTTTCTTCCGCTGTGAGGCTTGGAATTAAATTATAGAATTGAAATACAAATCCTACATGGTTTCTTCGGTATTTAGTTAATCCTTCATCATTTTCTAATGCTAATGTTTTCCCATGAAATAATACTTCGCCAGTAGTTGCTGTGTCTAGTCCCCCTAAGATATTTAGGAGTGTCGATTTCCCTGATCCGGAAGCACCTAACATTACTGTTAGTTCCCCCTGATTGAATTTAAGATTAACGGAATGGAGAGCCACCAAAGGGACTTCCCCTACTTGGTACGTTTTCCCAAGGTTTTTCGTTTCCAGAAGAATATTGGGTTTTTTCATTCTAAAAATACCATGAGTGCAGAAAGAACTCTTAATTTACAAATTTAAGATTTGGATTAGAATCTGTGAACTTAAAATTAAATGAATCTGGTTCGAATCTTATGATCAACCTAGGTCTTTTGGAAGAACTGAAACCAACTTTGTTTTGGATGAAAGTCCAGAGAGAATCGTTATATTTTTTTTTGGAACATGAAAGTGTTTGGAAAGTAATAAAATCAGTTCCTCATTCGCCTGCCCATCTACAGGTGGAGATTTTATTCGCGCGATACAATCTGTTTCAGATATAAATTCTAATCCTGGTTTTTTGTTATTCGGTTTTACCTTTACAGTTAATTTCATGTTTTTTACATTTTTTAATGCTTATTATTTAAAGCAACCTTGTCTATTCATCTTACCAATTTCGTAGAAGATTCGGATGATCGAAGTTTTTAAGTATCGGATAAGAAATAAGAAGATGCGATTTATAATGTAGCAGGGATTTAGAATCATATCCATGAAGAAATTAAAAATGTTTTCGCTGCATTAGGCGGTGCCTTTGTATTTCCCATTATTTCATTAGAACTCGTTTATGTTTTTTATAAAGAACGCCTTCGTATATTCAGAAATTATAAACCAAAAAGATAGTTTTTCTTTTTTTGTTTGGCGCCTCGAATTAGTTTGGTGATGTAAATTTGTTCTCATAACGATCCCGCTCTACGCTACAATCTTTCCTTTCAGGAAAGGATTTTCGCTGCGATCGGTGGCGCAGGGACTAAAGTTGAAGCAAGTTGCCCATATTATGAACAATTCATGTATCTTCTGTACGTCTTGTTAATTCATTAAAATTATTGTTAGGTGATTGAGCATAGAATTCGGCTTGCCGATCTGAAAATATAAGTAACTATCACTTAGAATCCAATTGAAATAGGTAATTTAACCAGGATCAATTTAGTTTTGAGGGTAGGGATGTCGGTTCAAAAGAATCTATTAGATATTTTATGGGTACTCGTTTGTTCGGGTCTTGTGCTGATGATGCAAGGTGGGTTTTTAGTTTTAGAGTCTGGTTTAACTCGGGCAAAAAATTCGATTAACGTAGCAATTAAAAACATCGCCGATTTTGGTGTTGCGACACTTTTATTCTATTTGTTTGGATTTGGTATTATGTTTGGTTCTTCCTTCTATGGAATTTTAGGAACAAATTTATTTTTACCGACTTTCCCCAAAGACAATGCCTGGCCTCCCACTTTCTTTTTGTTTCAACTTATGTTTTGTGGAACGGCATCTACTATCGTTTCTGGTGCAGTGGCAGAACGATTAAAATTTCCTTCCTATCTTTTGGCAACAGCTCTTATTTCAGGAATCATTTATCCCATTGTAGGTCACTGGGTTTGGGGAGGCACATTCATTGAGACTTCGAGAGGTTGGTTAGAGAAACTTGGATTCCATGACTTTGCCGGTTCTACTCAAGTTCATAGTGTCGGAGGTTGGGTTTCTTTAGCGCTCCTTCTAGTTGTTGGTCCAAGGCTTGGCAGATTTACTGAGGGGGAACCTTCTAAATCAGTGACTGGCAGTAACTTGCCTCTTGCGATGTTAGGTGGTATTATTCTGTGGTTTGGTTGGATGGGATTTAACGGAGGAAGTACGCTAGCATTTAATGGATCTGTACCAATTGTTATTCTAAATACAATTATTGCCTCTGGTTTTTCAATGATGGTAGCATTATTTTTAACTTGGTTTGTAAAAGGATACCCCGAGGCAATTTCACCATTAAACGGATCTTTGGCGGGACTTGTTGCGATTACTGCCAGTGCTGACTGTGTAGAGCCTGCGCAAGCAGCCATCATTGGAATGATATCCGGTGGGCTCACTATCCCTGCAGAGAAAATATTAGAAAGATGGAAGATCGATGACGCTGTGGGCGCCGTTCCTGTCCATTTAGTGGGAGGGCTGTGGGGTACCATTGCCGTAGGGATTTTTGGAGATATTGAAAAACTGGGTGCGACCAATGGAAGAGGGGATTTGATTCTAATCCAACTTTTTGGAGCTGTTGTTATAGGTCTATTTGCATTTGTTGTGGCTTTTATCATTTTTAACGGTATCAACCGTATTTATCGTTTACGAGTTGATGAAACTGAAGAAAGAATAGGATTGAATATTTCAGAACATAAGGCAACAACCGAATTGATTGATCTATTTTTATCTATGGATTATCAACATAAAACGGGTGATTTAGCACTCGATGTACCTGTAGAACCTTTTACGGAAGTGGGACAAATTGCAGAGAGATACAACTTAGTTTTGGGAAAGGTGCGTACTACTCTAAAAGAAAATGAAGACTCTCGAATTGAAATTGCCAATGCCTATGAAAAAGTACGAAATGAACAAGAACGCGCTGAAAAACTTTTGTTAAATGTTCTTCCTAAGGCAATTGCAGAAGAGTTGAAAGAAAAACAAGGTTTAATTGCAAATAGTTATCCAGAAGTATCTGTATTGTTTGCCGATATAGTTGGCTTTACACAAATTTCCTCTGGTATGAAACCTGAAGCAGTGGTTCGCATCCTAAATGAAATTTTTTCTTATTTCGATGTATTAGCTGAAAAGTATCGTTTGGAAAAAATTAAAACTATTGGTGATGCTTATATGGCAGTGGCAGGTTTACCAGCACCTGACCCGTATCATTCTTTACTTGCGACTCACATGGCTTGGGATATGAAATCTTTATTGTCGAGATTAAAACTTGGTAAAAGTGGATCTAGACTCAGTATGCGTATTGGTATCAATACAGGTCCAGTGGTGGCAGGAGTCATTGGGACCAAAAAATTTATTTACGATATTTGGGGCGATGCTGTAAACCTTGCGTCGCGTATGGAATCACATGGTCTACCAAATGAAATTCAAATTACAGAATCTACTGCAAACCTGATTCAATCCGACTTTGTATTGGAAGACCGGGGAGAAATTGAAGTGAAAGGGAAAGGAAAAATTAAAACCTTCCTCGTCAAACAAAGAATACGCGAACCAGAGGCAAGTTTGCCGTATTTTCAGTTTGCAACCTAAAAGAGAATGCTAAATTTTTCATTTAAAGACTAATGGAAAAAGAACATTTAAACTTTGAATCAAAATCTAAAAAAAACTAATTTCCTTGAAAGGCGTCATTTTTCCAGGTCCCAGAGTTTACTATTTCACCAGTGGGAGAAAGTAAGGTTCCTTTGCCGTTTCTTTTCCCATTTTTCCAATTCCCAATATAACGTGATTGGTCATCGTAAATGTAAATTCCTTCTCCGTTGATTACAATCCCTCGGTTGTATTCTCCGATTAAAGTTAATTTATTAGGTAGAGTTAACGTACACTTACCCTGTGGTTCTCCATCAACAAAAAAACCTGCTATTTTTGTTCCATCGGACCAGACATAATATCCTTCACCATGTTTTATATTTCTTCTGAAGTTGCCTTCGTAAAAAGCGCCATCAGCATAATAGATTTTGCCTTTCCCACTTTTTTCCCCTCTATGCCAGTATCCCTCATATTTTTCACCACTAATATGTTTCAGAATTCCGTAATCGTGAAATCTATGGTTTAGGAAGCCACCAGCATAATAAGTTCCATCTTTTAACTCTAAAACTCCAAAACCAGTATCACAATCGCCGGATGTACACTTTGCTCGGTTGTAAGTGACATAAAGTATGAGTATAACTAAAGTTGCAGCGATACCTAATGTAGCAAAAATTAGGTGTCTTCTATTAAGAGGGAGCTTGAAGCGTTTCATTTTGGGTTAAGTTGTAATTATATTTCTTAATGTCAAATAAAATTAAAGATTAATACTTTCGTAATACGATGAATAGGTTAGCGTGGCCAAAATGGAAAAGGTAAAGAATTTGAAAGTTATAACGCTTGTTCTTGTTTCTTTGATCGTGTTGTCATTCACTAGTGTGTGCGCACAAAGCGAGGAAGGTAAATTGAAGGATGTATCTGAGGCAGCGAAACTAAACTCTGAGGGAATTGGTTTACTACAAAAGAGTGAAGTACTTGATGCTAGAAAAAAGTTTGAATCAGCGCATGACAAAGATCCTTTGTCACCTGAATACCCGAATAATATTGGTTTTACTTATCTGTTGTTAAAGGATGAGGAAAAAGCTGAGTTATTTTTTAAAAAGTCATTGGAAATTGATCCGGACTTTTTTAGGGCACACTATAATTTGGGAGTTTTGTATCAGAAAAAAGAGAATGTCTCAAAAGCATTGGAATATTATAAAACAGCAACTGAGAATAACCCAAATTTCCCCGAGGCTAGATATAATTTAGCATTAATGTATATGAGAAAGGGAGATAAAAAGAAAGCGATCGAATCCTTTGAAATTTTTATTAAAATTGCATCCCCTGAGATGAAACAACCAGTTCAAGATGCAAAAGTTAGAATTTCAGAGCTGAGTAAATGAAATTAAGAATTTTTTTATCTCTTCTTTTGTTTTTGATGGCTGTATATTCTTGTAAAGGCAGCAAGAATATACAAGGTGTTGCCGAGCACATTCTTGATGAAAGAATTGGTGAACCAGCTTTGTTTTTGATAGGAGATAAAAAGTTTTCAAAGGAAGCATATAAAGAGTATGTTCGACACTTGCGTCTTTATTTTGAAAAAAAACCCCCTCTTTTTAATCCAGAGGAAGCAAGGCTCTATCTTGAAAATTATATCAATGAGTCTATTTTATTATCGGAAGCTATTGCTGATATTGATTTTTCCAGTCAGTCTTTTAAAGAATATATAAAGCCTTATTTAGTAAAAGGTATATTAGATTTTTATATATTTGAGAAAACTGGTGGGTTAAAAGTTTCAGATGAAGTTGCAAACGAAACTGAAATAGTCGCAAAATTGAAGGAAGCAGGAATTTTAAAAAAAGAAAACCTCTCTGAGTCCGAGAAATTAGTTCTGAAAGAATTTATTTATTGGAGAAAGCTAGAGTTATCTGCAAAAAATAGAGCAGAAGAAGCAAAGGTTATTTTAGCTAAAATTAAAGAAAGAAATAAGGTCACAATAATTCCCTGATGAGTAATAAAAAATATCTGTTACTTTTTGCTTTATTGTTTTTGGTGTTAAACTGCAAAAACCGCGAGGATGCAGTTTCTTCATATGCAAAAGGCGTTGATTTTTATGCAAAGAAGAGTTTGGAAAAGGCATTAGTAGAATTTTCAAATGCTGTAAAAGCTGATAGCAGTTTTGTTTCCGCCAGGTTAATGAAAGGGAAAACAGAATATTATCTTGGAAAACACGAGAATGCAACTGAAACATTTCAAGACATACTCGATGACTTCCCTGGTAACGCATCTTCTCTTACCTGGCTTGGGAAAATATATATGTTGGATTCATCCAAACGAGATGATGCTAAACAAAAATTATCACAAGCTATACAGTTAGATGATAATCAAATAGACGCACATTATTACCTTGGAAAGTTGTTTGAGCAAGAAGGAAATGTGAAAGATGCCTTGATTCAATATTCTCATGGGATTGAAATCGCAAAAAGATCTGACAAAATTAAAAGAGATCTTAACGAGATATATCGTAACGCTGGTTTAAGTAATGTAGCGGAGTCAAATGAACCAACTCCCGAATTAACGAAAAAAGCAAAAAGAAAATAATGAAAACAACAATCATTTTTGTTTTCAGCTTTGTTCTCCTTTTTTTGGGATGTAGTAAAATCCCAAATGAAGGAGATATATTAGGTTTACTGGGAGCAAGAATTGAGGACGGTTTTGTTTATCCTAAGATACTTTTTGTTAATCCTTCTTCAGAAGCCACCCAAGTTCCAATTGACTCTCCTATCATTATAGATTTTTCGAAACCAATGGATCGTTCGTTGGTTGAATCGGCGATTAGCATATCAGCACCAGGTGGCAATACTTCTTTCAATCCATCTTGGGTTTTTGACAGTCGATTGATATTGAATTTTTCTGCGGGCTTAACTCAAGGAAAGAAATATGAAATTAACTTAAACGCAAGCAGCACAAAAGATAAAGACGGAAATAGAATGGCAAAAAACTTTATTTCTAGTTTTTATACAATAGGTGTTGGAGGAGCCCCGACAGTAGTTGCAACAAACCCACCACTTAGCGGAGAGCTACAATTGGGTTGGCCTGTAGGGTCAGATCTATTGGTAAAATTCTCACAACCAATGGATCCGGTTACCACAAATAATGCAGTTACTATTGAGGGAGCAAGTGCCTTATTCACTCCGATTTGGGATTCAAGCTTTCGCGAATTGACATTGAGGCTAAAATCACCTTTGAATTTAGGTGCAACTTATCGATTGCGAGTTAATGTAAACGCAAAAAGTGCATTGGGCATTCCTCTCGATAAAGAATACCTAATTGCTTTTTCCACAGCAACGACACTTGAAATACCAACAGTCATCGCAGATGTTACAGTAAGCCCTGCTTGGGGGACTATAAATCCTGATCCATTTATTAACACTTTTACTGGTGCTTCGAAGTTTGATAATTTTACGTTTAATTTTTCCACACCTATGACCATAAAAAACATAAATGGGGAAATAAAATTTTCACCAGGTATTAATGGACATTTCGAATGGACAGGTAATCAACTTTTAAGATTTATACCTTCTTCTCCATTGACCACGGGACAACAATATCGTTTATCAATAGGTCGTGATTTTACTAGTGCTAGTGGTGTAGGGATGAATCAATCTTATACTATTGATTTTTTGGTCGACGAACCTACGACCAGTGTAAATATTTCGCCGGTCCAAATTTTAGGAAAATCTTTTACTGCATCTCCAGCTTGCAACTTGATTGTAACACCAATTGACCAAACAATAAATTTCCCAATAGATCCATACATTGCTTACGAGTTTAGGCCAAGATATACTTGCCCAGAGCAATATGAGATAGAATTGCTTTTCCAAACTGCAGGAAGTGCAAGGTTAAAATTGACTGGTGATAATAATTTATTTGATGCTATTAGCGTTAATTATCTCTCTGGTGGTCCTGTAACTTCTAGTATTTTTATTCAAAGTGTTGATTATTTACCGAGCGCAAATCCACAAAGAGTTAAAGTTAGATTAGGCGGCATTTCCGGAAACTTAGCAAGATATGTATTTAAAGTCGCTGGAGGAACCAGTGGTCTTCACGATATAAATGAAAATAGCCTCTCGAATGATTTGGAGTTTGTTTTTTATGGTAACTAAACTCTTTTTTGTTTCTATATTTGTTTTTAGTCTATCTTGTAGTCAATTATTAGATAATGCGGAGGGGCCTCTCGATTTTTTACCGACTGCATCACTTTTACCTGCGTCCAATCCGCCAAAGATTCTTTTAGCGGATCCAGCAGATGGTTCAGTTGGTATTTCGCCTGATACAAAAATTACAATTTTATTCTCTGAAGCGATGAACAAGGAATTCACCCAGTCTGCTTTTAGTTTAATTCGTGATGGTTCGGCTGTCGGTGGAACTTTTTCATGGCTTGGAAATCTAATGGTATTTTCTCCCAACGATAAACTATCAGATCCGGGTATGTATATTTTTAGTGTTGGAAAAGCAAAAGCGGAATCTGTAGGTGGGGTGAATTTACTTGATGACTATCGATCTAGGTTCAGTTACTCAATTGACTTAAATAAACCAAAAGTGACCCAAACTATTCCTGCAAATGGGGATGTTGGAGTATCTCCCAATTCATTAATCACAATTAAGTTTGATAAACCAATGGACAAGTTATCAGTGTTTGGTGCAGTTTCACTAAGTCCTTCTGTAGAGTTCGATATTCCAAATACAGTGATTTCCGATAATGACCAATCATTTCAATTTATTCCCAAATATCCTTTAAATTTTGGAACTGTGTATTCACTGAATGTTGCGAATACTGCACGTGATAAAAATGGGAATGACCTAGCGACTGCACAAAACGTCGTTTTCACAGTTGGAGATGACTTAGTGTCACCCGATTTAGTTTCTATTTCGACTCCTTCCGTTCCAAATTTCATCGCTGACGAAATAACTGTGATAGACGGCTTCAATCGAAATGATGTTTTTACTTTAGTATTTAACGAACCTGTTCAACCAATTCCATTGGCTGGCGCTATTAGGATCACACCTTCTAAGAATTATAATCTAATTCAAATATCTCCAACAAATTTTGAGGTTCGGTTTTTGGAACCTCTGGATCCAGTAACAATTTATAATTTAACTGTCAGTGATGGCGTTGTCGATTTTCAGAATAATCGACTCAGGAAATCATATAATTTTAATATTAATACATTCGGTGATTCAACACAAAAAATATTTCTTATGGGTATCTATTCTGATCCAGCATTCGCAAATAAACTTTATGAGGATCGAATCAATGTTACAACACCACAACTGACAACTTGTCCTACATTATCAAATGAATGTGATCAGAATTTATACTTTAGATTTTGTTATGGTGAAAATTTAGGCACTTGTAATCTCTCTTTACCAGTGAACAGTCAGATCTTATTGACTTCGTTACGTCTCACTGTAAGTCGGGAATTTGGACAAGCAATAGGGGCTTGCCAAGAGTATTTTGATAATCCAATTAATGCAACTCCAGCTCCGTTGGCTCCTAGTATCACTGTGTTTGGCACTGTAGCAAAATGTTTAGACAAAGGTTCGACATATTCCATAACCGTAAGAGGTGGGAGTACTGGCATCAAAGATAACTTTGGAAATATAATGGATTCAGATCGAACCGTATTGATTAGATTCCCTCAATAATGGTAAAGTACTTTCTTCGCAAAACCGTAACGACCACTGTTTGCCTGGTTTTTATACTTGGGATTGGCGCCATAAGTTTTTCCAAATTAAAAATTGAGTTATTTCCTAATATTACGATTCCAACTATTACCATTTTAACTACATATCCTAATGCTTCTATTGAGGAAATGGAACTTCTAGTTTCAAAGCCGATTGAGGAGGTAGTTGCTTCTGCAGAAGGCGTGGATGAAACTTTTTCCGAAACTTTAGAAGGGATGTCCATCGTTAAAGTGCGGTTCCGTTGGGGTACAGATGTTGATTTGGCAACGGTGTTAATTCGAGAAAAATTGGACTTAGTGAAAGGCTCCTTGCCAATTGATGTAAAAAAACCAATTGTTTTAAAATTTGATCCAAATGATAAACCTATCGTTCGAATCGCAGCTTTTTCCAAATCTAGTGACTTCAAAAGTCTCCGTAATTTTATCAAAAAAAATCTGATTCCTATCTTTGAAAAAACCGACGGTGTTGCAACCATCACCCTATCTGGCGGATTAGAAAAACGGATATTAGTTGAACTAGATGCAAATCGTATGAAATCTTATTCAATCACTCCGAATGAGATTCAAAGACAAATTGCTTCGAACAATGAAAATATTCCATCAGGAAATATTATTAGAGGCGAAGATGAAGTTACTGTTCGGACAATGGGTGCTTTCTCAAACGTTGGCGAAATAGAAAATCTTATTTTAAAAACATCTGAAGGTGGAGCTCCAGTTTATCTTAATAGCGTAGCAAACGTTAAGGACTCTTTCAAGGACCAAACAAGCATTTGCCGTAGAAACTTTTCAGAATGCATATTAGTGGATATTCGGAAAGAATCAGGGAAAAACACTGTTGAGGTAGCAAGAAATATTGAAGGAGTTGTGGGTGAGTTAAATGATCGGTTCTCTGATATTTTAGAATTAGAAATCGTTGAAGACAGGTCAGATTTAATTTTATCTTCAGTGAATGATGTAGGAAGTTCGATAGTATTATCCATTGTAATTTGCTTCATTATACTTACAATTTTTACCGGGTCTTGGGTAGAGGCAATTTTAATAACTTTTTCAGTCCCAACATCAATCCTCGTTTCTTTTATTTGTATGCACTTTATTGGACAGTCATTGAATTTGATGTCTTTGGGTGGTCTTGCTGTTGGCGTTGGTTTAATGGTCGATTCATCAATCGTTGTTTTAGAATCTATTCACAAAGAAAAAAAGAATGCTAAAGATGAACATTTGGCAATCGAAATCGGGGCTTCTAAAATTGCTTTTGCATTAGTGATTTCGAATTTAACTTCAATTGTAGTTTTTCTTCCCAATTTTTACTTGAATGGGTTAGAAGGGATAATCTTTAAAGATTTTGCACTCAGCGTTTGTATTTGTTTGGCCTCATCTCTAATGGTTTCCTTAGTGTTCCTTCCTTTTTTTAACAAAATGATCTCATCAAAATTTAAGAGTAACGATTATTTGGTGAACATTAGCAAGAATTTGATTATTAAAATTGAATCAACTTATGTCTTTTTCTTAAAAAAATTTTTAGAGAAACCAAAATTTGTATTAATGGTTGCTTTCGGCTCACTTTTGTTTGCTGCAATTCTTGCTTCCTTAATCGCTGTAAATCTTATGCCAAAAGTTCAGCGTTTGGATCTTAACATCAAACTCACTTTACCAAATGGTACACGCATAAAGAAAACTTCTGAAGTTGTTTTGAACATTGAAAAAATGGCTACACTCGTAGATGAAAACGTAGACATGCTCTCAAAGCTAGGGTTTGAAGAAAAGGAACTAACATTATTCCCAACTTCGGAGTTTGGGATAAACCGGGCAGAAATTTTCTTCAGATTTAGTAGCTTTTCAAAGAAAGACAAATTCATCGAAAAACTGAAAGAGATGGATGACGAAATGCAAAAGATAAAGATTATTTCATCATCAGACATTTTATCTGAAGTATTACCATTTTCATTTGAACAAGTCTCCATTGTTGTTACTGGCGGAAATTATGTAGATATCAATTCTGAAATCCTAAAACTAAAAAACAAACTAAAGGATACTTTTAAATCAAAAGACATACAGACTTCTTTCGATCAAGAATTGAATGAAGTTAGAATCACTTTTGATAGAAATAGATTAGCTTCCTTTGGGCTCAGAAGTTCTGACGTTGGTGACTCACTAAAAACTATAGTTAAAGGTGATGAAACTATATTTTATAAAGTTAAAGATGAAGAAATTCCAATCCTAATACGGTCCGGGCAAGAAGGTAGAACTGGTGTCGACAAGATAAGAGATATCAATTTTGAAGTTGATGAGAACAAATTCGTTCCATTGAAAGACTTTGCCTTTATTGAGTCCAGAAAATCTAGCCGTATTCTGAATCGTCAGAACGGTAAAAGAATTGGATATTTGGCCATGGAAATTGAAGACCAGAGTATTTCTAGTGTTTATAACCAGGTTGGAAACATTGTTGGAGTAGGTAACTTGAATGAAAACGGGACCTCAATTTCTTTTGGTGAAAATAAGAAGATTTTAGATGTAGCAGTTAATGGACTAGGTATTGCATTGTTTTTTTCGATCATTTTAGTCTACATGACTCTTGCTGCTGCAATGGAGAGTTTTTTACTTCCATTGCTCATCATATTTTCAATTTTTCTTGCGGCATTTGGTGTTGTTGGCTCTCTATTCATCTTTAACGAATCTATAAATATGATGTCTTTACTTGGTTCCATTTTGTTGGCTGGAATCGTTGTAAACAATGCAATTCTAATTGTTGAGTTTTATAGAGATGAAAAAGCAAAATATAAAAATACCGAAAAATTAATTATTGAAGGTGCAAAAGATCGTTTAATCCCCATACTTACGACAACACTAACCTCAATACTTGGACTTTTGCCTCTGTTGTTTTCTATTAGTGGCTCCACATCGCAACGATCCCTTGCGGCATCAATTTTTGGAGGTCTCATATTTTCAACTGTTATCAGTTTATTTTTTATACCTATTATAAGTAAGGTTATGATTGAAAAAGGATTAATGGAAAAATAGTTGGATAACCTTCTCGTAACAATAGTTAAAAGAAAAATAACTGTAACGATGTTTGTTGTTGCGGCTGTCGGCTTTGGAATTGCTTCTTTTCGAAATTTGAAGTATGAGTTGATGCCTAAAAAAGAATCTAATATTCTTTCGATTATTACTCGTTATCCAGGTAATTCCCCGAGCAGAATTGAAGAACTAATTACAAAACCAATTGAGAAACAAATTATCGGAGTTGGTGGTGTCGAAAAAATTTTATCTAGTTCTGAAGAAGGTGAATCTAAAATTACTATTTTTTTCAATTCGCAGGAGCCACTAAAGTACAAATCAGTCGAATTAAAATCAAAAGTTGAATTAATACGTTATAATTTTCCGAGAGAAGTAGAAGAACCCTATGTCGTAAGATTTAATCCAGAAGATAAGCCTGTATTTACAATCAGATTAACTTCTAAGCTATTAAGCCTTAAGGAACTTCGGGAAATTTCTGAAAAAAAACTGAAAACGATACTTGAGAGAGTTCCGGGCGTAGGTGAAGTTATAGTAATAGGTGGAAGGTATAGGGAAATAAGAGTAGATGTAGATAAAGGGAGATTGTTATCAACAGGCTTAACACCTAACCAAGTAATGGATGAAATCAGGAATATTAATCGTGATATTTATTTGGGGAAGTTAATTAATTCGCCTGAGATTGAAAGCGAGTTGAGGCTGAAAAATAGAATAGAGTCCATACAGGATTTACGAAATATAAATTTTGTTGTTGGGAAATCTCGGAAAGTAGTTCGTATAACGGACGTCAGTGATATTTATGACGGGGAAAGGGATTTGTCCGACTTAAGTAGAGAAAAGGGATTCGAAAATGTCAGTATACAGATAAAAAAAAATAGTAGTGCAAATATTTTAGAAGTATGCAAACTTCTTGAGCAAGAGGTTTCAAATTTTGAATACCCTAATATTTCCTTCGATATAGCTTATAATCAATCTAAATATATATCTGCAGCTTTAGACTCGGTTTCAATGTCTGGATTAGTTGGAGCTTTAGCTTGCAGTATTATCGTATTTCTATTTTTAAAGGATCTTAGATATACAATTATCATTTCTATTACCATACCAATTGCAGTTGTCTTGTCCTTTGTTATTCTTGACTCACTTCAAAAATCATTAAATATAATGACGTTAGCAGGTCTTGCCCTAGGAGTAGGGGTTCTTATTGATAGTTCAATTGTTGTTATTGAACGTATTAATTCAAATATTTCTAAAGGAATTGTTGACCCAATTTTTATTTCGATAGATGAACTTTGGAAGGAATTATTAGCATCTTCCTTAACTAACATTATTGTTTTTATTCCATTATTATACGCCTCTGCAGATTTCAAAAATAATTTCTTGGATCTGGCTACTTCAATTACTGCCTGTATCTTAATTGCTTACTTTTTATCGCTAATCTTTGTTCCAATGTTGTGTAGTGTTGTTCCTAACGAATGGAATTTTGTTAAGGCAGATTTTGTAAAGATAAGAATTGATTATTCGAAGTTTATTGCATCCATTAAAAAAAGGTATGAATTCCTTTCTTCTTTGAGTATTAAACAAATTTCTCCGAAGATAATCGTGTTAGTTACAATTATTTTTTTCGGTTTTGTTTTTATGTTTTTTGTCCGGAAAGAGTATATCGATTTTGCAGGAAGTAGAGAAATTGTGGGAAGTGTAGAATTGCCTACAGGGACAAATCTTGAAGCAACTAGCAAAAGTGTTAAGTTAATCGAAGAATTAATTTCGAAAAATCCATTTGTAGAAAAGGTTTCTACAAAGGTAGAAAAATGGCATGCAGACTTATCAATTAAACTAAAAAAAGACCTTAACGGGAATTCTCCTGAAGATATTAAAACACAGTTAAGAAATACTACAGATGATATTAAAGGAGTATTTGTTTATTATATAGATGCAAATGCTTTTGGTTCCAATAAGGAACTTGATATTGACATTATTGGAGACGATCTTGAAGAGTTAAAAAAACTTTCGAGAGAAATAGCCGAATCTATTAAAGAGCTTAAGGAAACAGATCAAGTCGTTTTCCGATTCAGAGAAGGCAAAGAAGAGCTACAGTTAAATTTACGTCAAGACAAAGTAGCTTTAGCTGGATTAACTAATCAATTTATTTCGGATTTTGCGCGGACTGCCTTACAAGGTTCAATCCCAACGAAAATTTTTGACCGGGATAGGGAAGTTGACATTCGCGTACGATTCCGAGCCGATGATAGAAAGTCTGTTGATGACCTTACTTATTCTTTGATACCCGTTAATGATTCGAAAGTTTCTTTGATCGATTTATTAGAGATTAAGCGAACAAAAGCAGATACACGTATTAATCGAAAGAATAAAAGAAGAATGGTTACTATAACAGCAAATTTTAAAGATACCAGCTTATCAGAATACGCAGAAAAAGCTGAGGCAAAGTTGAAAGCTTTTACTTTTCCTCAAAATTATTATTATGACTTAGGAGATGCTGTAAAAAAACTTAGGAAAAATCAAATTGAAATGTTTGGGTTCATTCTATTTGCCATTGGATTGATATATGGAACACTAGCGATTTTATTCCAGTCCTTAAAAATTAGTTTCCCAATAATGTTGATGGTTCCTATTAACATATCTGCTACAACTTTCTTCCTATTTATTTTTGGCCAGACTTATAATGTTTCAACTTACATAGGTTTTATTCTTTTAGCTGGTTTATCAATTAACAATTCTATTATGATAATTGAAAATGCGATAAGGAATGAAGACAATATTCCGTTCCCAGAAAAAATGAGAATTGCGGTAATCAATAGAAAAAGAGCAATGCGGATGACCACTTTGACAACTATCTTTGCATTGATTCCAGGAATATTCGGCTCTAGTGAAGGCTCAGAATTCTGGCGTCCAATGTCATTAGCTGTAATTTTTGGTATGAGTTTTAGTTATGTATCAGCGATTGAAATTTTTCCTTCGTTAGCCAACTTTTTTATAAATTCTAAGTTATTGGTCCCAAGGTTGGCCATCAGAAAGTCCGTTTAAATTTCCAAGAATGATACTGTCTCCTTCATTTAAAGGACCGGAAATCAAGAACTTATCACCTTCATTTGAAATGACTGATACCTCTTTACTGAAGGCAAGTTTGTCTTTGCTTACGATATAGACTTTTCCTGTTTTTTTATCTTCTGAAAGAAGTAAACCATTGTTTGGAATAAGAAAACCTTCATCTGGTAGGGTATAATGAAATTCTCCTCTTGCGAACATACCAGGTTTTAATTTTTTTCCTTCATTTTTAAATTCAACTTTGATTTCAGCTGTCCGACTTTGAGCATCAAGAATTGGTGACACAATTGCAATTTTCCCTTTAAACTTTTTTTCTTTTCCAAGGGCATCAATTGAAAATTCGATATATTTACCTTCTTGGAATTTAGGTATGTCAGCTTCACTCACTGGAAAAGTTAAAAAGACTTCTGAATCGTCAACTAAAACAAATACGGGAGTACCTTCTTTTGTAGTCTCACCAACATATAAACTACGAACGGCTATCTTACCATCTAATGGAGAGAGTAGTGTAGACTCTTTGATTAATAATTTAGTAGTTTCAATATTTGCCTGAGTAGCCTTTAGATTGGCAATAGCCATATCGAGTTCTGCTTTTTCGACGATAGTATTGTAATCGACATATGCTTCTCGGAGTGCTTCAGGATTTGTTGGAACATTGAAGCCGTTTTTTTTAAGGTCTTCCGGTCGGTAACCCACTTGAATCGAAATTAAATTCTTTTGCGCTTTAAAATATGCAGTTTCAGCAGAAACCATTGCTGTTTCAACACCCTTGAGTTCAGTTTCAGAGACTCCGCCGATTTCAAAGAGATCTTTTTTATTATTTAAAGTCCTTTTTAAATTTTCTAGATTTGCTTTTGCTTCGGCTTCTTCGGCTTTAGCCTTTTCTATATTTGCGACTTCTTTTTCAATTCTCTGTCTTGCTTGAATATACTTTGCTCTAGTAAGATCTATTTGTTTATTTTGGATTTCAACCGAGGCTTCATCTTTTTTCAACTGCAATTCAAGATTCAATGTTTCAACTTTGGCTAAAGCTTCACCTTTGCTTACTTTTTGTCCTTGTTCTTTAAAAATCTTTTCAATTCTTCCTATAACTTTAGAACTGACTTCAGCTTTATTTTTATGAGATACTGTCCCTAATAAGTTTATTGTTAGTTCCTTGTCAGACTGTTCTAGAACGTAAACAGACCTATTGGTAACTTTCTTTTTTTTAGAAGCCTCATTTTTATTGTCAGAACAAAAATTTAATATAATTAAACTAAACACTAAAACAATCTTTAAGTTATTCTTCATCTTTCCCTTTTTTTTGCGTAATCAAATTTAATGAGTCTAAACTGGCTCCCACTGCCATTTCTAATTGGGACACAGAAAGTAAAAATTGTACTCTAGTATTAATCTTAGCCTTTTGCGCCTCAAGATAAAATATTTCTGTTTCCGCTAAATCTACTCGTCTAACTTCGCCAATCTCAACTTGACGTTGTTTAATCTTTAATCGTTTATCAAAGGATTCTGCATTTTCGTCGGCTAAAAGCATAGATTCCCAGGAAACACTATAATTATGTAACGCTTTATGAACTTCTATTCGGATAATATCATCCAATTGCCTTCTAGTAATTTTGGCTTGTTCTGCAGCAATACCTGATTGCGCTATTTTTCGTTTATATTGTAAATTGTCATAGATCCCTACAGTAGTAGAGGAGGTGAGTGCACGATCTGTATCCTGGTTTCTTGCAATATAGTTTGAAGTGTCTTGGACAGTATTGGGACCCAAAGCCATACTCATTTTGAAGTTAAATCCATATTCTCTTTGTCTGGGTTCGTATCTATCACCAGCAGAAGCGTAATAACTCCCAACGGAAAATGTTGGTATGTAATAAGATTTTGCAATTTCATGTTCAGACAGAGCTTGTAATTCTGCTGCTTTCGTTCTATCAAATTCAACTCTTGAGCGGAATGCCAAATCAACTAAGTCTTTTTCGGAAATTGTTTTAAAATTAAAATCGTAACCATCTTCAATTCTATCTTTTAAAATAACCTCAGAAATGCTAGGTAACCTGAGCAAAATTTTGAACTCTTCCAACCCTGTATTATACGCAATTTCTGTACGTTTGTGTTGAAGTTGAATTTCATTTAACCGGTTTGATATTTGCAGAACTTGAACTTCTGTTGTATCACCCAATTTTAGTTCTCTCTGAGCAAACTTTAGCTGTTCTTTTTGTCGCTCAATCGATCTTTCTTGTAACTCTAGTTGTGCCTTATTACTGAGAATCGTATAATATGCATTACGAGTTTTGAATTTCAAATCATTAATCGATAGCAATAGATCGTACTTAGAAAGATCCAAATCATGCATAGCAGCTTGTAAGGCCAATTTCCTTCGTCCACCATCATATATAACTTGGTCAAGGTTTAACGAAACACGTTGAGATCTACTGTCAGCTTCATTTTCAACAACGTTAGAGTTCCGAAACCAAGAAACGGAAGCTGTTGGAAAATAATTTCTCCAATTTTCATTTACTATGAGACCTTTAATTCTTTGTTGACTTCCCAGTAACCGTAACTCTGGAGAATTTTCGATCGCAACGTCTTCAGATTTTTTAACATCAAGATATAGTTTTTCTGTTGATTGAGAACGAACTGTAAAAATCGGAATTACCATTATACAGATTATTCTTCTTAACATGAAAAACTAATGTTACTTTTTAAAGAGGCCTAACCATTTCTCAGAATAAGAGAGATAGTTTTGCGCAATTTTATCTGCGATAAGTGAAGCGTAAATTTGATTTACTTCAAAATCGCTAGTTGAATAAAACGAACCAATGATACATTCACCTACCATTGTTCCATCTATTGAATAAATCTTGATTATGATTCCTGTTGTAAAATCAGGATCGATCACATTCCCAAGATCTTTTTCATAGATATATCCATCAATTAAGAGCTCACCTTGTTGTTGCGATAAAAGCTCTCTGATAGTTTCTCTAGAGAGTTCACTTGATTTTTCTGGTGTAAAGATATTAACTTCTGGTTTAATTGCTGAGTTTGTTAATTGGGAAGTTGGATCTTCTTTTGCAATTTCTACACTTGCACCCTTTTTAACTAAAAAGTATCTTAAATTTTCGGTCAAATTGTCTCTGGATGCACTAATATAAGTGGTTGGCTTCTGGTTGATTCGCCTTAAAATGAACTTTTGGGTTTTACCAAATTTTCCGTTGCTAAAATCTGTAATTTGGACATCAGTTCTAATAGTCCGATAATTTTTGCGAATAGTTGAGCAGTGTGCGGAAAATAAAACAGAAAATAATAGTACAGTTGAAAGAATTTTTAGTCTTTGGCCCATTGGGTTAAATACCTGAATTATTTATCGGCTAACTTCCGTACTTTATGAAATAAAATTATCTGCCGAGGATATAAGCGTTATGCGCACTTTAATTTATGTTACAGCAATGGTCTTTATGATTGTAAGTTGTACGTTAAAACAGGACGACCAAACAGATGACCAATTGTTAAGAACTCTGGTTTCTGATTATGCTACATCTTCCGCATCCTCTGCTCGTGAAGCAGCTGGATCTGGCAAAAATTTCCGTGTCGGAGGTAATATTACTGGCCTTGGTGGAATCATTTTTTTACAAAATAACGCCGCAGAACAAGCACCGTTTAATATAAGCGGGAGGTTTTATCTTCCAAAAAGTTACCCAGATGGCACCAACTATGTAATTACCGTCTCGACACAGCCTCCTGGCCAGACATGTACAATTAGTAATGGGTTTGGTAAGGTGAGTGGGGGAGACGTAACAAACATTATAGTAAATTGTATTACGAATTAAGTTATGTCGCATTCGTAAAAGTTGATATTCTTTCTATAAAATCTTGTAGACGATTAGGAGGCAGAGGTTAGGTTAAAGCACAATTCTGACAGAACGGTTGTTAGGAAGCGAAATTAAATGACAAAGACCCAAAAACGCCAGTTAAAAAAGACAAAACACGCCCTTTTTAAAGGACTAAAATCTGCCATATTATCAATCATCATATTTGAAATGACCTTTGGTTCTTTTGTTTTGGGTCTTATCGGGCAAGAGAACCGATTTCGTGACCTTTGGAGAAAGGGAACGGATGGTCAAATGGATCGTCAGTTCGATCAAGCAAACCACGCGACATCCGAAGAAGAATTTAATAAGTTAGTTGGTCGTGGTCTTGGTGTTGTGCGAGGAGACTGGGAAGCTCGTGCGGAAGCAGAATTAGAAAAGGAATTGCGAGCCTTTGCGGACCCAGAGGAGAAAAAAAGGGAACGTGAAAAGTTAGAAGTTGAGAAGGGACTTGCCAAAGAAGAATGGGAAGAGGAAGTCCAACGCGAAATAGATGAAAGACGCGGGTTCTGGAAAGTCTATTTACAAAGTCCACAATTAGAACGTGTCTGGAACTTGGTGGATCGTGCCGGTCTTGTACTTGGTATGGCACAAGCAGATGCTGCGGCAAAGGATGGAGCCACTGCCGTTGATAAGGTAAAAATTTGGGACGAAACAATCAATGCTATTTCAACCAATATCCAAACAAATTGGGAGCAATCTCTCGAAGAAGTATTTTTAGAAGTTCAAGGAGGCCTTTCTTTTTCTTCCGAAGTAGAGAGACTTGCTTTTGAAAGTGAATTGGCGAGACTAAAAGAACAATATCGCGCAGATTACGAATATGAAGAATCTTCTTTGCTCTCTTCGAAGAGGATGTATTTTGTTTCGCAACAAAATCAAAATGAAGACATGGCCAATCGATTGGCACAAGAGACAAATCCTTCTGAGTTAGCAAAACTTCTAGTGGAGAGAACGAAACAACAGATAGCTCAAAATGGAGGAGTATTTGTTTACGGGGAGAACACACTTCCCAACCAAGTCGCTTTGAATTTCCAAAATGGAGATGAAGCTTACCAAGAAAAAGTTTTAAAAGCATTGGAAGAGGGACAAGGCCTCTGGCAAAAAGCAATTGATGAAATGATTCTCGGCAAACTCCGTTACGACCGAGATGTAGAGATGCAATGGCGATCTGGGGAAGCAGATTGGACCAATGCTTATGGCCAATTAGTAAAAGCGAGAGAAGAGTGGGTTGCAACAGTCCAAAAACAAATCCAAGAGGGTTTGAAACAATGGGATGCAAGCGAAGCCACAATGGTCCAAAACAAAGCTAAGGCAATCGAGGAATTGGATCGCACACTTGCTACAAATAAATCTAGTTGGGATGCACATGTTAGAGGGATCACTGATGTAATTACAGTGGGTGCCGACACCTTATCTACAATCGCATCCAATTTGGACTGGTTTGAAGATGCATTGACACGCGCAGAGGCACCTGGAAGTGGATATAATTCTAGTATTGTTGCCGAGTACCGCCAACAACGAGATTATTGGAAAGGTTTAGAAACAAGATACAGAAACTTAGTTGCTGCTACACAAAATCAAATCCATGACCAAGACATTCGAGGGACAGGTGTAGGACAAGGGCTTTTGGTAAATGCTGGTGGAAGCGATCCTTATGTATTGAGTGTCCAAGAGTTTGAACTCAAACTCGCTCGCGAAGAATTGAAGTTATTGGAAGCAAAACGAGATCGCGCTAAAGCTGTATATGATTATGCGGTTGGGAATGTGGGTCAAAAAACGGCAGCTCAAATTGCAGCAGAGTTGGACACCATTCGACAAAACTTCAAAGCAAAAGAAGCAGCATATTTATCTCTTCTATCTGAGTTAAATGGCAGTGGAAGTAGTGTATTTGGAACACCGGGTATGGATTCAAATTCAAGTGTGGAAACAGGATCCGCAGTAACAAATCCAGATACCATTCTCAATCAACTTACAGAACAAAATAGAATTTTAGAAGAGAAAAGAAAGGCTTTAGAGCTTGCAAGAGCAAGTATGGGTGATGCTTCGGTTGCTTATGAAGCTGCTCTAAAGATCCAGGTATTAATTCGTAACCCAGAAATGCTTGGTCAAATAGGGGATTTAACTTCAGATTCGAGTGCCATCCAAGGGAATACTGGACTTAGAGGAGAAATTGTCCAAGCCCAAGAAGAGCTAGAGCGTCAAAGGGAAGTTCTACGCCAGCAAGAAAGAAAGATGTATGAACTCCAATATGAGAGAGAAAATGCATTTCGTTCCCAATCTTTTTATGCAGAGATCAACCAAAGGGTATTAGAGTTTGAGAAACTAAAAGAAAATCGAACATTGCTTGTCGCCGTACTTGATGGAGAGGGGACATTAGAAGAAAAAATTGATTCATTATTATCTGGTGACAAGTTAGTTCAGCTATATGGAAATCAAGTTTCTGTTCAAGTAAAACAAAGTTTAGAAACATGGAAGGCAAGTTTGACAGGCTTAGATAGTTCTGTTGTCACAGCTGTAACTTCTCATGATAATAGTATCACTAATTTAATTACAAAGATCAACTTACTTGATGTCACTCAGTTGGAAACCGCTACGAATCAAATTCCAACTTTTGTAAATCAATATGAAACCATTATTTCAAGATTATATGCAGATTCTCGTTTAGATGCTTCTTATCTAAATGCAGAATCCATCATTCCTACTTATGAATATTTACAAAGTCTAACATCTTCTTCTGGGGATGCCTTATCACTTGGCAAAGAGGGAATTAACGAATTAAAAACAGCAATGGCAAACTATCAGTCCTATGTTTCTGCCAATGCCGGGAACCAAGGAAGTCTTGCATATTCTGCGAAAATTGTGGAACTGGAACAGGCGATAGGCGCTGCGGTAAACAAAATTGACCTATACAACCAATATATAGCTGAAGTTGGCAAAACAGTTCAGTATTTGAATGTAAATGTATTGGATGCTTTGTCCAAAACAGATGCTATTGTGGATGCAACCTTGACGGGTTCGGAAAGAGCAACAACGAAGGAAAATTTCCGAACACTTCGTGGTGATGAGTCGACGCTATCTGGTGGTATGCTTGCTTCTTTAAATGGAGTTGGAACTTTGTTTTCCGATTCTATTCAGGCAATGGGCCATTATGGACAGATGAATTTAGTTTTCCGAAACGCTTTGGAAGATAGAAACAATAAAACAAAACAAGTTTCTGATGGTCTTGTATCCCTCTTTGATGGATTTGAGTTAGAATATAGAGCTAAAGAAGTAGAATTAACATTTTTGTTAGATGAAAATGGTGATGAAGCTAAATTAACAGCTCTTCAAAAACAAGCAGAACAAAAGAAGAAAGTAGCTGGTGCGGAAGTAAATGCAAAAGCTATGGAAATGCTTTTAGGTTATTTGGATAATTTAGGCGAAGGGGATAGGAATGTTGAATCCATTTACCTTCGTATGTTGAAGGACTCTGAGGTAATTAGCCAAGACACAAAAACAGATGCTAGTTCTATATTAGAAAGAAGAGCGATGGCGACAGTTCTTGAGTTTTTTAGAAGTAGTCGTGGTGCATTTGCCAATTATATAGCAGGTTCAGGATACGATGATTTTATTGAAGACATGGGAAGACAAAAAGATTATGCAGATGCATTGTTGTCCTTCTATGAAAGTGGTAAAGAATATACTGCCACAGAAAGGGAAGAAATTCGATGGAACGGATCTGCCAACGAAAAGAAATTCTTAAAAGAGAGTTTTTCATATGGAGAATCCTTTTTCTTCCAAGCAGCCAATGGACAAGTGGCTCGTGAAATTGCAGTATCTCAAAAAGTTGATGATTTTGTTTCCCGAGTTCGATCCGGAGAAGTATTGAGTATACTGAAAGAAGAATACTTCAAAAGACAAGAAAACAAAGCTACAGGTTTATTAAAAGAACTACATGATGCTGTATCTGGACTTGATGATATCACTGCATCCAGATTACTCAGCGATTCCTTCCGAATTGGCAATTCAACAGACAGAGACTCTAGCGAAGAGACTCGTCGTGCGAATTTATTATCTGGGCATTTAGCAAACAATCCAGGAACTCCTCGTGCACAGTTGAGTTCATTACTTGATGTTGGTAAACTCATTGAGATCTTCGGAGAAAAAGAAGGGCTCGCAATCCACACAGAAATTACTAACAAAATCTTAAACATAGACAACAGTGCTGCAGAAATCATTGAAAAATCTCAACTCTTGAACCCGAGACATGTGGCAATAGAAAGTGAATATCCTAGTTATTTGGACTTCTTTAATGATACAAAAAGAACAGGGTACGCTGCTGAGATTCAAAAACTGGAACAGTATCTAACATTAAAAGATTTTGAAGATACATCCCAACCTATCCTAGATTCAAATTTGCAGCTCACTGGATATGAAAAACCATTTGCTGGATTGGATTATTCAGAACTAGAAACGATAAAAACTTCCCTAGATGGAATGATTACTAATTGGGGAACGATCAAGTCGGAATTGGAATCAACACATGCGGATTACATGCAAATATTGGCTACTTGGAGAGCGGCGACTCCTGGAACTGAAGAATATGCAGAACTTGCAGAAGATGTATCAGAAAAATTAAAAGACTTTTCTGCAAAACAAATGCAAGCCACAGACTATGTACGTGAACTCACCATCCAATTGGAAGAGGCAACTGAAAAGTCACAAAGTTTACTCGCAGAATATAAATCTTCCATTGGAATTGCAGACAAAACTCTTTTGACTATATCAAGTTTTGGTAAAATCAATTCCGCCTTACCAGGTTTTTACGATTATTTTAATTCAGCGGAAGGAAGACCAAAGTATCATTTTGTTTTTCAAGATGGGCCATTAGGTATCAGCGTGAATATCCAAGAAAAATTGGCAGATTTGGAAGCTGAGGCAATGTTTCAAAAAACTTCAGTTTCTAATCAATTGGAACAACTCGCTACATTAAATTCCTTTTCCGAAACTATGTATAAAGGAATTACTTTTTCCGACCAATATCTAGCTCTGTATGCCCGAAGAAAAGATTCGGAAGAAGCTGGGGAAGATTATCTTGAAAACTTAGATGAAAGGATTGTGGTGTATGCATCTGCTGCAAACCAAAACACAATCAGCCAAGAAAACTTGATTAGTTATACTAAAGGGATTCGTGAATTTTTGACTGCAAAAGCCGCGCGCGGAGAAGAAGTGAATGCTTCTCTTTGGGAATCTCTTGCGAATGCAGAAACATTTACGAAAGAAATGGCAGGGCTAAAATACTACCAAAACTTATCAGCAGCAGAAAAAGCAGATACAGCGAAACTCAAAACCGATTACGAAGAGTCCAAAACAACGAGAGAAACAGCAGAAGAAGCAACAAGAGTATTTGCTGAGTTAAGGTCCATGATCGATGGATTAGAGGCACAAGGTATGCCTCTCGATCAGTCTTTGGATCAAATTGGTGCATCACTTACAAAATTTGAAACACTAAAAACGAAGTTAGACCAATCGGGATATAACTTGGATTCTTCTGTCATTGCGGGAATGGACAACTTGAAGGCCTTTGCCTGGGAAAACCAAAAAGTCATTTTGGCCAAGGCATATTTAGGAACCATAACAAACAATGGAACTATAGAGAAATTTTTATCGGATGTAAAAAGTGGAAAATTTGTTCTACCGGGACCGAGTGGCAAACTTGAAAGAACAGCAAATTTTTTAGGAGTAGCCTTAACAGAAGAACAAATCGCAGAAATCGAAGAACTGATCACACCATATGATCTACAAGCAAGATTATTAAGAACATCCAACTTAGCACAAGTAGATAGCCTATTACTGACATACGACGAAGACCTAAGAGATGCAGGTAAAGAACTTGCATTAAGACAATCTCTTAGCCGCATCCAAACTTCCTTGGCCCAAGGAACGATTCCAAATCTCGCACAGTATCCGGCAGAATTAAAAAACTATATCCTAACTGCAACATTTGAAGATTACGCAACTCGTAATGTGGATATGGGGGTCCAAACTCTTGCCAATGAGTTCGCAAGTTTTATGCGCCTTAGTGATTCTGATAGAGATACTGTGATGACATACGCAGGAGAGAGGGGATCCAAAAATCCATCTACCTACCTTCCTGATTCCCTCAAAGAATATCATTTATTAAATACATATTATCAAAATTGGACAGAGGATTTATCCCCTGAAGACACAGCGGGTCTTGCTAATTGGTTGAATACTAACGGATATGAGTCGAATCTGATTGGCGCTCTTACAAAAGCGACAAGGATGAACTATCTCCTTAGGTCGTATTCCGGCGAGAATATTGATGAATATATAACCTCTGCTAGTGGTAAACTGGGAAGCCCTGTTACAGAAGAAGAAAAACAATCCATTTTGCTAAGCCAAGCTGGGCTTTATGACCCAACCCATGCCAATGGAATCGATCCGTTCTTTGTGATCCAGCAGGGAGTGTATTTGAATTCCTATTCTTACAAAACAGGTTTTTCTGACCTGGCAAACTCTTTAAAAGAAGAAAGTGTCAAACTTGCAGTTGCAAGTATTGGATATAAAGGCGAGGAAGATAAGAAAAAACTAGCTTGGGATATTTCAAACAAAGCAGTAAAAGTAGAATCTTACTTAAGTTATACTCAGATTACTCCACAAGGACAAGCTACACCAACAGAAAGTGTGCAGGTTTCCAACCGACTGAGAGAACTAGAGTTCCAAGCTGAACATCGTTTAGGAAATTTCTTGGCTATCGTGGAAGAATACAACAGTTATTCGTATGATACAACCAAAGAAGATCAAAACCCATCTCTCAAAGTATTATTAAAAGAAATCAAAAATTCTGGTTATAGCGTTCGTGACGCCGTTTATTCCAAAAACGAAAATCTAGAATATGAGTTCCTTGGTGGATTTGATAACGCAAGGAAAGTTGTAGATAATTATGTAAAAAATAACCTTCCAGGTCGATTTGCCAATGAAGATCCTTATGCATTGACAAACCAAGCCAAGGGAAGTGTAAGTTCCAATGCATCTAGTATTGTTACCGCAGGGGAAGAAATTGGTGTTATTTTTAACATCAAACAACAAGCAAACGGCAATTACCTTGCTGAATTAGAAAAATATAAAGATATCTACGAACAAAGACTCGCTGACTTTGACACCGCAGAACTAGGATTCCAGACACAACAAACAGTAGTTACAGCAAAACAAAACGAATATAATAATAAACAAGAACAAGTAAAAACAGCTTACGACTTACTCGAACAATCTTCTAATGAGATGAGTTTACTCTCTGCTGTTTACGACTATGTAACCATCAAGGATTATTCAACTCACGATGGGATTTCTGGAGAAAGCCAAACAGCGCTAACCTCTCCTTTGGAACTAGTTCGCAAACGTTACCAAGACGCTGAAAAAGCTGTCACAGACAAACTTGCAGAAATCACCCTGCTTCAAAAACGCGCTGATGATCGCATGAAGTTAAGCGAATTGCAAGCGGACACTGCAGTGGCAGCAAACAAAGCCGAAGCAGAAGAATGGGCAGAACGTGCGATGCGCTTTAGCATTGCAGAAACTAAAATCAAAGACAAAATGCAAGAACTCCAAAGGCAGATCAATTCTGCTCGTGCCAGTTTAGAAGGCACTATGAGTTCTTTAGTGGGTACTGGTCTAAACCCTGCCGTCCTGGATGGTCGTTTGGATTTTAACAATTCTGGCTATAAAAGTGAAGAAACTAGGCTCCGAGAGTTTTACAAAATTGCCGATGGAATTGCCACGAACAAAATAGGTGGTTGGGATTTTATCCACGGAGGAAGGGGAGGTACAAACCCACCTAATTATTCAGGAGGACTTGCCTACATCCACCCAAGTATCAATATCAATGGTTACGTAACTAATTATGGAAATGGAACAGAATCCGTTGCCGCACAACGAGCATTTGATGGTGTTTGGGTATTAGATTTTAACGCTGCTGGGGAGAGTGCTTACCACCGAATGACTTCCTATTCCTATGGGGAATATGAGGCAAAAATGAATTATGCCCTTGGCAATGTAATGGGCAGGGCCATGTTAATTTTTGCCTTTTTATCTCTGGGGAACCCGATTACGGGAATGGAAGCAATCACTCGTAACAAAACTTGGATAGATAGCAAAATTGCAATTGATAATAGGGTTAACACAGCCAGAGAACAAGCCAATACATTAAAAACCCTCCAAGAAGAACTCAACAAATATACCGATATTTCTACCGGCGAACAGCTTATTAACATGTTAAAAGGTGAAGGCGGCTATATTGATACCGGACTGGAAGATAGTGATATTGCCTTTTTAACCGGTGCTAGTGGGCAGTTGAAAAATGGAACCATTAATTGGACTGGTGGGAAAGAACCACTATCGGTAGACCGTCTTGTTGGTAAAAACGGTGACCCTATCATCCAAAAAAGAGCCGTTAAGGATTCTTATGGTCTATATATAAGAGACGGAGTGGTTACCGCAGGTTCTCCTTCCACAAGCTCTAATGTTGGTTATGCAGATGATGGTCGTATGGTCAATATTATGACCTCGGCTGACGAGTTTGTTGGCTCTCTTGCTTCCATTTCTAAAACACAATACACAATTGAAAAAGAAGAGTATTATGCTGTTCAAGAAGCAGCCATCGTACGCGGTGTTAAAGCAGACAAACGAGAAATTTTAGACGATCGTGATCGTTTTTATACCAACCTATTAAACAAAGTAACTGGTGGTACTGGAAAAAACATAGAATACGACATGTATAAGACGCTCGTAGAGGACTATTATGGTCAAGGTAACGTTGCAGACCAACTCTATGAAATAAACGAAAGCCAGCAGCGTGAATACCAAATCAAAGTTTGGGACAATAAAGAAAAAGACTTCCAAGCCAAAAAAGCAGACTGGATTGAAAACGTAAATTATTTGATGAATACTGGTTCGGCTCGTTTTAACGATATGTTGACATCGTTTAACCAATCTTGGGACCAGTGGAGACGTGACTTCAAAGAAGAAACCGACAAAGGCAAAGCCGAACATATGGCTCGCATCGAAGAGGCTTTGAAGAAAAAAACAGATTGGGAAGTAAGCCTGCTGAACCAAGCAAGAAAAGGTGATCAGTTTGAGATTGATCAGGTATATGCTGAGATCCAAAAAACCATCGCTAATATGGGAGAGGCACCAAACGCAGTCCTTCTCCAAAACAATGCTAACAAAATCCTAAACACGATCATGAATAGCAAACCCCAAGTTCTAGACAATCGTATGTTAGAACAAGGGATGTATGCCGATGTTCAGTTCTTTGTGGATGAACTGAAAAAATCCAAATACGACGAATCCAATGTAGAGAAGATGAAGTCGATGACAAAGGAGATGGAGGATCGCAGTAAACAAATGGCAGTCCTTCAAACATTGGATTCCCTTTGGTCATTGCCACTTACCTTTGAAGCAACGATAAAGGAACAAAACAAAGCACTTGATGAACAGTTAACGATGCAATTATTGCAGGATAGTTTTATCAAGATGGGATCAGGGTATGTGAGGTCTGCTGTCGATAAGATGGGAAATCCATCCTATCAGATTCTTCCTACCTATGCTCCTTACTTTTATATGAAACCTGATAAATTGCCTACGGTCAAAGATTCCAATGGAAAGGAATGGGATCTGACCGATTTCCAGGCTCTTCAAGGGAAAGGTGGTCCTGCAAGTGCCGAACTCAATATGATGGTGAGACTGGCTCGTAACCAAATGCAAACGGACTTCAAACAAACCTTTGATCCTGAAAAATCAGAAAACCGTGAAATTGCTGTAACCATGTTTGATCCAAAGGCTATGGCACGAGTCGCCCAAGCTGCCCAATCTGCTTTAGGTCAGCTTGCAACAGATCCTCAAAAGATGTTTGAGTTTAACTCAGCTGATGAAAAAGGCAAAGAAGCCATGATCGAATCAGCGAAGAACTCAGGTTATTTGGTTGGGCCTACTGTGGGAGGAACCTTCGGAACTCACCACTTCAACCAGTTCTATCCTATCCTTAAAATGAAGGAAAAATACAACGAGATCAAGGCAGAGGGGGAGGCGTTTAACAATGACGCGATGGCACAAGGTGCTGGTGCAGTGTTTGGTCCATCTGTTGCCGCTACGGTTTATAAAAATAAAGACATCATTAAAACAGGTGTAGCTCTTGCGGCAACTTTTGCTTCAGGTGGATTGGCAGCTGGTCTTGTGTTGGGTGCAATGCAAGCGATGGAAGCCTATAGTTCTTCGGGAAGTATTGCGTCTGCCCTTGTAGCGGGTGCTGGTGGGTTTGTTACAGGTTTGATGGCTGGAAGCGGTTCTGCCTTAAACGTAAATCTTAGTTATTCCGAGTCGGAAGGATTTGGTGGAAGCGTTGGGGCCTATGGCCAGTCAGTCAGTTATTCACAAAAAGATGGATTTGGAGCAAGTCTGAACCTCAATGCAAAATCTACCGGGGAATTACTGAAACTTGCAGGTTCTGTCGTTGGGAGTGAATATGGCGGAGATCTGTTAGTCGGTGCTGGGAATGCTTTAACTGGCGTTGCTGAAGCATGTGGAGATATATGTTATGATATTTCCGTTGGCGTGAATTATAGTAAATCTGGTGGTTTTGGTGTGGCTGCAGGCTACAAAAATCAATATGGTTTGGCACTGGGCGTTGGATGGTCGCAGAATGATGGATTTGCAGGAAGCGTCGGCATTGCAACCAAAAGCGGGTATACAACGGGGGTTAGTTATTCTAAAAGTGAAGGTTATGGAGCCTTTGCTTCAAAAAGTTATTATAATAACAACAATGAAAGGACTGGTTCTGCATCTCTCACATTCAACGAAAGAGACGGATTTGGAGTTCAAGCAAGCAAAGAGTTCGGTAAAAACTTTTTAGGAAATCAATTAGGTTCAGAATCGGGGACAATCTCTCTTTCTCAACGAGGTGGGGTATCCCTTGATTATAACTTTGAAGGCGAAACATTTAAGAATGGTTCAAAGGACTTCAGTAGATCCTTTTCATTAGGAATGACACCAGATGGAGAAATCAACGTCAGTGGTGGTACAAATCTTTTCCAAGCAAATTACAGCAGCACGAACGGCTTTGGGTATTCACAAGTAAGCCAGGGTTATACAAACGGGATTGCACTCAACCAATCAGCGCTAATGGGTACTATGGAAGGCATTGGGGACAATGTTTACGGTAAAGCAATGGAAGTCGACCGTGCGAAGCGTCTTTCCCTTGAAGCGAAAAGGGGTCAAAAATACACAGATGAAGAATGGGACAAGCTCGATAAAGAAAAAGAGGTTCAAAATTATGCCACAGGAAATGATAAACATAAAACCAGAGATGAGTGGGATGAACGACTTTGGGGAAATATCACCGATTTTGCAGACCAACTAGGAGGCAAATTCGGCGACCATTCTGGTTGGATGGAAAAAGATGCTAAAGGCAATACAGTCTTTACAGCAAGGACTTGCTTCGTTGCTGGAACCAAAGTTCATACCAGAGTAGGACTCAAGAACATTGAAGACATCCAAGTTGGAGATGTTGTTCTATCCAAATCGGACGAAACAGGAGAAGTCTCCTACCGCAAGGTAGTGAACACCTTTATCCGCCAAACGGATGCTATTTACACTGTTTCCTTTGCAGACGGAACTGTACTCGAAACCACTTGGAATCACCCGTTCCGTGTGAAAAAACAAGGCAATGCCTTAGAGAAGTTCTCTATAGAAACTACTGATTGGGTAGAGGCGAAAGACTTACATCCTGGTGATGTGGCTCTTGGTGCGGATGGAAAGGAACTGGTTATAACTGATATCACCATTGACGAACGGGTTGAAACAGTTTATAACTTTGAGGTGGATGAGTATCATACCTACTTCGTGGGCGAAGTTGGGGTTTGGGTGCATAATCAAACCTGTGCACCCCTTACAGGAGTAGGGTTACTATATCCTAAGCCGTTTTCCGAGATGAATGCTTATTTAAAAGAGTCACCAAATCTCGATAGGGAACTCAGTAATTTTGGGATAAGTCAATTTATTCAATCAGGGGCTAGCTTTGAAAATTCTGACTATAAGGAAGCAGTGAGATCAGGGGTTCTCAGTTTGGCTGCGTGGCCATTTGGACTTAAATCGAAAGGCTCTATAAATAGTGGTAATTCAGGAAGAACAGGTAGACAGAAACGTCTTAGAGAAATTGGTGATGACCCGAAAGTATCTTCTGCTGATCGAGGATGGATTAAGCAAGAACAAAATGCTATCGATAAAGGCAAAAGGGATACCATTAGAAATCCTCCTGGTAAAGACTTAGCACATGAAAGAGGAAGAGAAGCTGCAAAGGGATATGACTATGAGTATTCAAATTTGCAAGATAGAGATTTACATAAACTACAACATAAATACGATGATAATGGCAGAAAAAACAAAGATAGAGGTCCAAGATAAAAAGTCTACTTTATGAAAATAACTCAAAAACAAATCGATATTATTACGTCTCTACCTGGCCCAAAACGCTATGAGCATTTTATTAAAGTCGCAGCTGATCAAAGATGCGTGTGGGGTTTATACAATGCAGGTTGGGCTTTAGCAGGAACAGATGATGGACAGCATGTTTTTCCATTATGGCCTGCTTATGAATATTCATCTATATGTACGAAAAATGAATGGTTAGAGTTTAAGCCTAAGAAAATAGAGCTGGATTCATTGTTTGATGATTTACTTCCAAGTCTCAAAGAGCGAAAAACTTTAATAGGAGTATTTTATACACCATCAGATAAAGGTGTTATACCAAACATGGATGATTTCGAAAAGGATTTGCGTCATGAACTTTCCAGAATAGAGTAATTTTATTTTTTTGATCCTGAGCCTCGCCAAAACTATAATAGCGAACAAAATGTTCGTTAAGTTAGATGCTGGATGCAAACGGGAACAATTTTGAAGACAAAAAACAAACGGAAGTCATCGATTTCTAGTCAAGCCAAAGACATTGCTCCAAAAATTCGTGTTCCGTTGATCGCTAGGGCATAAGGAATCCTTCTCTTGTATAGAAAAGATTCTTAGGCAAAGGTTGCAAACAATGAGAGAAAATCGAAGTGTAAAAGAGATTAGTCTCTCTTAAGCGCTTGTTTCCAGGAGTAGGTGTGGTAGAAACCACCTAACACCGGAGTGGATTCCAGGTGGCAGTTTCCATCTCGCGGTTTGCGGAGGATTGGTGAGGGGATGGGTGTTTCTTTGTTGAGGGCAAGATGGGTTCGGTTGTGGTTGTAGAAGTGGATAAACTCTTCTAGCTTCACCTGC
>NZ_RQFO01000019.1 GCF_004770045.1 Leptospira montravelensis | reverse complement strand
TAACGAACTAGGGGAGACGACGTTCCCTGACCCTGAGTCCCGAACGGGACGTTAGGGACTGGCACGTAGCTTGCGTATGCGAGCGAGTGACAGAAAGGGAATGTGGCGTAGCCCAAGCAAGGCCGTGAGTGCCGCAGCGCAGCGTTTCCCCGTTGTTATACGACGTGCGTTTAGCTTAGTTTGTTTTTCTATGTTCTGTCAATCCAAACTTCTTTAATCCAGCTTGCTAAATCATCCCATTTTTCATCGCTTATTCCATCATGGGACCAATATACTACTTCGTTAATATTATTTAGGCAGTAATAATTCCCATTGTCCTCACAAATTGGAAGTAGGTTTTTTGGAACATTCATTTTAGTCCAAGCTTCCTTTGCAACATTAACTATAAATGTATGGCTATCTTTTGGAACAATTGTACATGGTTCTAAGGTTCCAACAACAACGTCACTTGCTTCTAATAAAAATTTTTTATAATCAGATGAAAATGTATTTTCTAATTCAAGTTCAACTTCAGAGATTTCTTTTTGAGTAGGTAGTTGATAAGGTAATGGTACTTGCTCGTTAAGTTTTCGTAATTTTTTAATTACTTCATCAATTGTCATTTTAATTTAGCGGTAATTATTTATTTTTTATTTTTTTGAAATTGAAGGAAACTTGAAAAAAGTATTCTATTTGAAATTTTTATAGCAGATAGTTCTAGAGCATTCACTTAAACAAGATAATTTTATTTTTTTAGATATATCTGAGTCGACTGAATTCGTAAAAATGCTAAAAAACATAGCGTAATTAGGTATATTGTTACAACTTTCGTAACATTTCTTCTTTTCTTCACAATCTTGAAATAGGTAGTCCCTATTAATTGTATAGTCATATTCAGGTTTAAACTTTTCCTTAGCTCCAATTGCTTTTGTGTAAAGGATTGATGAAAGTAAAAGAATAATTGGAAGATTAAAGATATATTTCATAGATGTTTCGGTTTTCCTTTCTGAGATTACTTATTTACAAGATTGGTGTTTAGCATGTCGTATAACGAACTAGCCTTAACGACGTAGGCTGACCCTGAGTCCCGGAACGGGACGTTAGGGACTGGCCACGACACTTGCGAATGCAAGGGGAGTGCCAGAAGCCTATGTGTCGCAGACCGAGCGAGGCCGTAAGTGCCGAAGCGAAG
>NZ_RQFO01000018.1 GCF_004770045.1 Leptospira montravelensis | reverse complement strand
TTCCTTTATCGTTGCTTCAAAGGTAAGTGGCAATGACCAAAGGGAATCCAATGTTTGAAGGACTGCCATTTGTTTGCTGCGGTCCTCCATAAAGTTCAGAAGTCTTCACTCCTGCCAGCGTCCCGTCCGGGTCCGACTGGCGAGCTTAGGCCATCCTTGGCCACGCCACCGTGACGACCTCTTCACTTGGTTAAGAAAAGAATGGATAATTGTTTATTTGGGCGCCTCGAATCCGTTAGTTGATAGACGTTTGTTTCTCGAACGACCGCGCTATCCGCTCCAATCTTTCCAATCGATTTGTTGACCAAAATAATTTAGTTTACGGAAAGGATTTCCGCTACTATCGCTGGCGCAAGGGGCTTTAGTTTGTAAATCTTTCAAAAAAAGACTTGAAACAACTTGATGAAAAGTTTTTCATTAAGACATAACTAATGGTTAGAATATTACTATGAAAGTTTTGCTAGACATCAAAGACAATAAAGCTCAGTCGCTAATGGAAGTATTGAAAGGACTTTCTTATGTTAAAACAAAGACTATCACAGATTCGAATGCGGAATTTCTAGAAAATGCGAGAACAGCTGTAGATGAAATGAATCTAGTGAAGGCTAAAAAAATAAAACCGAAGGTTGCTAGAGATTTTCTAAGTGGAATATAATGTTTTTACACTACCTAGCTTTGAACGGCAAACTAAACGTCTTATAAAAAAATATCCTTCTTTAAGGCAGGAATTGCTAACTCTTGTTGATTCATTAAGACTTAATCCGTTTCAAGGAACTTCACTTAACAACAACTGTCATAAGATACGGATTCCAATTGCTTCAAAAGGAAAAGGAAAATCCGGCGGAGGAAGGGTCATTACACACACACAGTGATTAAGGATCGTTCGATTTATTTAATCTTGATTTACGATAAATCCGAAATCAATTCCATCTCAGACAAAGAAATAAACGATATACTTAAAGAAATTTCTTAACATTCCCTCCCTACCCATCCGATTCCCAAAAGGATGGTCTCTCTTCTCCTCTGTATTTCCCTCCTTCTTAACACCTATTCCCTGCTAAATTCTAAATCCCTTCTCTTCGA
>NZ_RQFO01000016.1:0-82500 GCF_004770045.1 Leptospira montravelensis | reverse complement strand
AGCAATAGAACAACAAAAGAATGGACGAGATAACATTTTCAGTCCTGGAATCGAGAAAAATATTTTTCCTCACTTATATGAAATCAAGAATATCCTGAATACCGAATACTTATTTTATGCTGAAAATTTCTTTCCTGTTTTTTTAAATCTTTTGAGGCACGCGGAAAAAAAAGAAGTAAATGGTTTCCAAATAGATTTAATTTGGCCCTATTACTTTATCAATGAAGATACCATGTATGTGAAGGATTTGTTTCTGCAGAATTTAATTTCTGCTTTCTCTCGCCTAGCTATCGATAATCCAGAAGAATTAAAGAATTTAATCGGGGATAACTATCTTTCAAATTCTCAAACGATGGTATATCTACTCTTTCATTCTCTCTCACAAAACCCAAGTTATTTTTCTGAAACTCTTTACCAGATGATTGAATTGAATCCGAATGCTTTGCTCATAGGAGTCATAGGGGCATTGAGCTTTCAATCAGGAAACTATCATTTACTTCCTCCTAGAAAGGTGATTAGAGGTATCTTTGCTTATTTACCAGAAGAACGACGAAATGATTTGGTTCACAAAATCATGAATCTGTCTTTGAAAGCAGATCAGTATTATCTCTTATTGATATTATTGAATGAGATTCCAGAAGAATTCCGATCGAAGCATATCAACCTGAAAATTGCTGAATTAAAAAGAAGATACGAACAACTCGATTTGAATCCTCCTGTGTATGGCTCAGCTATTGCTTCACCTGTTAGTTCTCCGATAAACGACAGTGCCCTTGAAAAAATGAACGACCGCCAATGGATTCGTGCTATGAAAAAGTATGATTCTACATATAAGACGCGGTCTAGGGACTATTTGAAAGGGGATGGTCGACAGCTTTCACAAGCCCTTGGGTATAAAGCGGAAAAAGATCCTAATCGTTTTGTGATTTTGTTACTCAACACCAATGAACAAATAGAATCTTTTTATTTTTCAAACGTCCTCATAGGAATTTCTAAAGTTTGGAAAGGAAAAGTGGATTTAGACTTGGTTATAAAATTGATAGAAAAATCGCATCTTCTTCCTGGGTATCCTTGCCTTAGAGAAATATCTTCTCTTGTTTCTGACTTGGCGGAGGAAAATTTACCTGATTCTATATTGGAAATCATCAAATTTTATGCTGAGATAGGCAAAGATCCCTTTGAAAGAATACATGAAGATGAAAAAGTTCCAGACTACTTACAGATAGGAATCAATAGTGATAGAGGTAGCATCGCTTGGACAATTGGGAAGTTGATTTCGAATGATGTGAATCGGTATATTTTCTTTAAAAAAACTATTTCCATGTTATCGGAAGATCCAAAGACACCAGTTCGGGCCTGTTCGATGATTCCTGTTCTTTATACACTTAACTATGATAGAAATTACGCAATTGAGCTATATTTAAGGTTATTGGATGGGCATTTCGATCTTGCTGGTATGCAAATTTCCCAACAATTTTTGGGATACGCAATCCACTCTCATTATCAAGAACTAAAGGGAACATTGTTTCAAATGACAAAATCCGAAAAGGAGAACATTCAAAAAATAGGTTCTTCTATTATTACATATGCATCATTTGAAAATAAAATTGCCTTAAAAGATTTTCGGAAATTAAAAAGGAATATATCCAGCATTAGACGAGGAGTTGTGGAAGTTCTTAGTCAGACTGTCGAAAGTGAGGCGTATAGGGAACGCTCTTTGAAGGTCATTTCAGATTTTTTTGGGGACGAAGATGATGATATAAAATTTAGAATCTCCCACATTGTCGAAAGTCTTCCGGATGCTTCATTTCCGAAATATGAAAATTGGCTTAGAAAATTCATCAAAAACCATGCGTTTCGGTTTGAATATTCGGGGTTTTTGAAGAAAATTTTAAAACTACCAGTGGTTTCAGAAAAACTTGTTTTAACTATTGGGAGAGAAGCATTTAACGCATATCTTCTAAAACTGAATTGGAATCTTTATTATGATACAGACTTAATCGATATCTTATTCAGAGGATTTCATCAATCAAAGAATCGAAATCATAGAACGAAATTATTTAAGTTACTTGATTGCAGTTTGCTGTTGAATCAAAAACACTTTTTAAAACAACTTGAAATCAATGATGGATGGAAGGATGTAGCATAACTTAATTTAGTATTAAAAAAATCTAAAATGTGCTGAAGATTGAACTTTTTTATTAATGAAGCCCCTGCGTTAGGGATCTACCGAGCGCCCTCGCCGAGGGAGAGCCCGACCCTAATTCAATACTATTCAACGATTCAATTAAATCGGGAACGCCCATTTCTTTTTACTCAACAGGTCAGAGGACCGGGTTGGTCGAACCATTCGCAAGCCGACCGTGAGGTGAGCGAGAATGCGAGTTTGGCGAAAGCGTTTGCCTAGCCAAAACTCGTCTGGCCCGAAGTGACGCATGTAGCATCTGTTGTCACACCAGTGGCATGGCTCCTGTGTTCGGTCGGGATAACCGCTGAAAGCATATAAGTGGGAAGCCCACCTGAAGATAAGATCGCACCTATTGTAGTCCAGGCAGACGACCTGGTTGATAGGTCACAGGTGTAAGTTCAGTCGCGAAGCGCTGGGTCAGCCAAGTGATACGAATCGCCAGAGCTTGACCATATTACAATATACACGATTACGATCGTGTATGTCATTGAAAGTGTTGTTTGTTTTACTTTGTTCTGTTTGGCGGTCTGCGCCGAACGACTTTGATGCTAGAGCTCGAAGCTCACGCATCAAGTCGGGTGCTCGCAGTCGCGGCAGTACCGCTTGGTGCTCCGCAGGCTTTCCCTCATCGGGATAGACAGAACCTTTGTTGTATACATTTTTTGGGAGAAGCCTTGGGTCGTAAGATTCGAGGTTTTTTTTATTTGTGAAATTTTTTTCTTCGATCTTTGGTTAACCTGGCGGAATGTATTTCCATCGGAGGTGGAGCATGGATTGCGGGGCTCACAAATCGTGACATGGATGTCAAGTGAGTAGGAGATGGGAAAACATGAAGCCGCTGGGTTCATTAAAAATTTTACCCAGCATTTTTGTTTTCAATAGAAGACGGATTTAGATTATTTTTTCGCTAATAATTCCGTGAGTCTTTGTTCCGCTTTCTCTTTCCAATAACCTTTCTTTTGGTTAGCGATGATGTCTTTTAAGAATTTAATTTCAGCAGAACGTTCATTAAATCCATGATCACGATCAAACTTTGACCATATAGAATAGTCTTTAAAATCCTTTTCCCAAAAAGGAGAATTTGCAGAAATTCGTTCGAATTTATAATCTAAATTTTTCGTTTTATTCGATATAAAATCTTTTATGTCGAAATTTTCTCGTATAACACTGATTTTATAGAATCCTAAAAAAACAATTTCTCCTGGTTTCCCTTTAATTTTTAAGGTAGAAATGCTTTTTTGTGGATTGAAATTGATTTTGTATCGAGGAGGATTTGAACAGTAATTGCAGAATCGATCCCAGTATAAATACCCTAAATAATGTTCTTTTCGTGAATCTAGTAAATACGTTGGTGTTGATGAATCAAATTGATTGGTATATGAAACTTTTTCTCCCTCTTCTTCTACTGTTACAATTGGTTTCTTTTCATTTGATAAACTTTCTATTGGTGAATTTGTTTGTGCGTCAAAGAGAAACATCCCTTTTGAATAAATAGGATACACTTTTAAAATCATCGCACTTGCATCTTGTGCATCATCATTGAGGTCATCTACAATCACAAATCCAACTAATGTTTGGTTTTTTGCTTCCGTTAGATCTTTTGGGTTTTGAATCCGAACATCCGCGAAGTTACAGCTTAAATTCAAAAAAAGTGGTAAAAAGAGGGAAAGGTTAATTAGATTTTGGAATCTGCGAATTTTCTTCATTTGAAAGGAATACAAGATTTTTAACATGTTCGTCAAATATTTTTTATAAGAAGTATACCTTTCGTAAAATATCGATTGCGAAGCTTAACATTATTTTTCGATCTAAGTGAAAGGGAACAAAGATTGTTTTTGCGATTCGATCGTTTGAGGCAAAAGAAATCATCGAAAATATGGAAGCAGGTTTAGCAAATTTTCGCCAGGTGCTTGCTAGTTTGAAGTGAGAGATGGTTATTTAATTAGGTAGAGTTTTTAAATTAAAATTTTCCCGCGCTAGTGGATACGAAGGGCTTGGTCACCTGCCATCGTTAGATGGCTGGGGACGGAAGCGAACGCGCACCCCGGAGTAGCCCGACCTTTATACATTCCATTTGCAAAACTCCAATCCCATTGGGAGCGCCTAAAACTGTTACTGCAAGGCAGTCGAGCAGGCATTCTGTTGCTTTGATTGCGAGTTATCTTTGTGGATCCAAGAACCTTTCAGAAAAGATTTTACTTTACAATAGTGAGTTTTCACTCACTATTTAGTGAATCATTTCTTATCGGTTGTACGTATGGACTATAAAAACAAGGTAATTTTAATCACGGGAGCTTCATCTGGTATTGGAAGAGCGACTGCCTTAGCCCTAGCTAAATTTCAAAATAAAATTATACTTACCGCAAGAAGGGAAAATCTTCTCCAAGAAGTTTCGAAAGAGATTACGAAATTAGGAAGTGAGTGTATGACTTTTGTAGGTGATGGAAGAGACGAGACCCATGCAGAATTTGTAGTAGAAGAAATAGTTAAGAAGTATGGAAAGATAGATATCGCTCTATTGAATATCGGGATCGGGCCTCCGTCTAATACATTAACTTCAAGCGCGAAAACGATCTTAGACTGTATGAATATCAACTACAGTTCTTTGATTTACTTTTATGTTCCCCTTATGAAGCAGATGAAAAAACAAAAAGATGTAAGTATGATCTCTCATATGAATTCGTTAGCTACCTATTTCGGAATTCCTATGCAAGGTGATTATACTGCTTCCAAAGGCGCAGCACGTCTTTTTTTAGAAACAGCGCGAATGGAATTAGAACATTTCGGATTCAAACATATAAGAATCCAAACAATACATCCTGGATTTGTGGACACGGAAGCGGTAAAGAATGATGGGATCCCTGCTCCGAATCAAATCAGTGAGAATGAGGCTGCAAACCTAGTCCTAAAGGGCATTAGAAAAGAATGGAAAGAAAACCGTTTCCCATACGGAACTGCTTTGGCTACTCGAATAGGAAGGATCGTACCTCTTTGGCTGAGAACAAAAATTCTTTTATCGGAGACTCCTAAAAATTTTTGATCTAGCTTTTCAGATACAACAAATCTGATTTTGCGTTTACAGCTTTTACTGATTCGGCAAAGCGATTTTTTTCACATTGGATCAATTTTCCTTCGTGATTCCGCTTTGCTTGATTTTCTAAATACTTTTTTACTTATGAAAATATGGAAGTCGCACTTAGAAAAATCGGATTTCCTGCTTTATCCGGATTAAATCAATGGGAAGCAAAAATGCAACTGCTTTCGCATATAAAACAAATGTATATTTCTGAAAAACCTTTTTCATTTCCTATAGATTGAAACTCATGTACTTATGGGTATGTTAAAAGATAAAATGATCAATGACATGATCGTACATGGATATTCAAATCAGACAATTCGATGTTATACTGCTTGTATGAAGGTGATCACTAGATACTTTCAAAAGTCTCCTTTGGATTTGGAACCTTCCGATATATATGATTTTTTCCTCTATTTGAGGTTGGAAAATAAATCTGATTCAACTCTAATTAATTTTTACAGTGCATTATTGTTTTTTTATTCTTTAAGAGATAGAAAAGACATGATGCAATTGGTTCCTGTCCCGAAACGGAAACGAAAGGTTGTTGCCGTGTTTAGCCAAAGCGAAATTGTGAATTTTCTTTCTAGCTGTCGTAATGTTTGGGAAAAAAATATTTTTACCTTACTTTATTCTTCTGGGATACGTATTGGTGAAGTGGTAAACCTTCAAATATCTCATATTGACTTTGAAAGGAAGGCCATCTTTATCGCTTCAGGAAAAGGAGGTCACGCAAGGTATGCACTTTTAGCAGATAAAACGGCTGTTTTGTTAAAACAATATATTGAAATTTACAATCCTAAGTCCTATTTATTTTTTTCTCACAAAGGGAAGGACGTTGCAGTAAGTGCAAGGGCCATCCAAGCTGCGTTTCAAAAAATTAGAAAACTCGCTGGGATTCAGAAATATGGAACTGTTCATACTCTCAGACATTCCTTTGCCACTCATCTTTTGGAAGATGGTTACGGTTTGGTTTATATACAAAAACTATTAGGTCATGCTGATATCAAAACGACACTTGTCTATCTACATGTAAGTCCTAATTCACATCTCCAAATTACAAGTCCGTTGGAAAAAATCGTAAATACCAAACTAGGAATGTTTGAAAATCGAAATCAATATGGGTTCCAGTTTAGCTAAGTTTTTAATTTAGAGAAAAAGAATTTCTGGTTGTGGAAATGAAAAATATTTTTCGTAGGGATACGAAGGGCTTGGTCACCTGTCATCGTTAGATGACTGGGGACGGAAGCGAAAGCGCACCCCGGAGTAGCCCGACCCTTTTAAGTGGGAATCCCAGTACACCAAACCCATTGGGACGACCGCAGACAAAACTTTCCATTCTTTGGTTCCGAAGATTTTTTTACAAAAATTTGAATTGCAAAACTAGAAAAACCAAGGCCAATCTATGCAGTTTAGAAGAGTAGGAGAACTGTATGGAAAAACGTTTTGGTACCTGGGCTGAGATTCTTGATATAACAATTTTAATAGGAACATTGGTTGTGTTAGGTGCTTGGATTTTAGGTGTTCCTTTGTTTTACCGAACCGATGGACCCGTATTATCTATATTTACGGCTATTTCGCTCCTGGTGATTGTAGGTTTGCGACTTTCTACCAGACATTTCCATCTCTGGCCTTTCACAGCCAATCTTGCCTTTTTGATGATTGTAGGTGGTGGAAATATTTCTTCTATATTAATGTTGTTGTCGGCACCAGCAGTTCATATCAATCCTAAGTCAAGTTTGGTGATGACTTCTATTTTTACATCTATTGGACTTGTTTTCTTTAGTATATATGAAATCCTATTATATTTACGAAAAACTCCTAAAAGTGTTTGGATTCTGGATGATATTTTAATTCACCTAGCGCTTGTTCCTGGAGGAATTAGTTTGATTGGTCATATATTTCAAAATCCTACATATCTGAGTATGTCTAGGGACGCACGCGTAGGAATTTCTACTATTGAGATGGTGTTTATGGCAACTCTAACGCTTTCTACCATTTTATCAAATCCCAACTTGTTTCTTTGGAAGTTTTTAAAAGGGGGACTGGCCAATCAATTGACATTTGCTAGTTTATTTATTAACCAATATATAGCTCCTATCATTTATATGTTGTTAGTTGGTGGAAATTGGGAAAAGGAAACTTTTGGTCCTGAGTTATTTATATTTTTTGGTGGAGTTCTTGCCACATTGGGTTTTCTTCTTTTTCAAGCAAAAATGGAAGAAAACGCAAGCTAAAATTGGATCTAAGTTATTCGGTTATTTGTTAAAGGCAATTGTGAACATTTAGGAAGTTAGACCAAGACTTGATAAATATCAATGTGTCTCTTTATGTTAATATTTTTTATGACAGAATCGCTTGTTTTCTTTTTGTTTCTATTATTAAAAAGATTTCTCACATTTTCTCTTTTTGTTTCCTTTGTCATGTGAAGTCTTGGTTGGTTTTTGGTTCCATTGCCTCTTTGTTTATACTTTGTGATTGTTCTAAGGCAGAGTCTAGAATCATTCCAGAGCTTTCCAAATTTGAGGTAGTGGAACCGCCATTAGGTTTCCGCCTCTCTTCGCATTGCCCTTCCGGATTGAAACTGGAAAAAGGTTTTTGTCTGATTGATTATCGATATATCAATTCTCTAGAAATAAACGGTGGCCTTGGACAAACTCTCGTACAAGTCAAATTAGATCCCAAAGTCATTGACTTAGGTAGATATTTATTTTTTGATCCTATTCTCTCTGGCGATAAACAATTGTCATGCGCACATTGTCATCATCCAGCTTACAGTCTTTCTGATGGAAGGAAACAAAGTATTGGAAAAGATGGTTTAGGTTATGGACCAACGCGTAAAAATGGAGTTTTACTAAAACGATCGGCCCCTAGTTTGTGGAACGTGGTTTATATGAAAAACTTATTTTGGGAGGGGAGAGCTTCCAATTTAGAAGACCAAGCAGAAGGGCCACTGTATTCACCAGATGAAATGGCTAGTTCGCCAGAAATCATTGAATCAAGGTTAAATGAAAGTCCCTATTATCAAAAAATGTTTCGTCAAGCTTATGGAGAAAAGGGATCTAAAATATCAGCTGCATTGGTGATAGACGCTTTATCTAATTTTGAGAGATCACTAGTTTCTTTCAGTAGTCGATTTGACAAATGGTCAACAGGAGATAAAGAAGCATTAAACACAGAAGAGTTGTTAGGTTATAATGTTTTCAGATCTTTTGTGGCCCGTTGTGCGGAATGTCATCCACCTCCGATGTTTACAAATAATGTTTTTGCTACGATTGGAGTTTTAGATACGAAAGAAAGGGATTTTGGTAGAGAAACTATCACTGGTCAAAATTTGCTCAGAGGAGCCTTCCGGGTTCCTAGTTTAAGAAACATAGTTAAAACAGCACCTTATATGCATGCTGGCAATTTGGATAGCCTAGAAGAAGTTGTTCATTTTTATAATGAAGGTGGGGGAAGAGGAAATGGGGCTCCGAATGATCTTAGAATCCATTGGCATGTTAGGGAAATGGGTCTTAGTAAAAAAGAAATTAACGCTCTCATTTCTTTTCTGTATACATTGACTGATGAAACGAGTATGCCAAAATTTCCGAAGTCGGTTCCTTCGGGTTTACCAGTTGCACTAGAATATGAATCATATCAAAACCGGAGTTCTATAAAGTAATGAGTTTTAAAAAACCATATTTATTCAGTAATATAACAAAAAATCAAAACGTGGAAAAGAAAATTCTCCGTTGGTTTGTTATTCTAACGATTATTTTTTCTGCTGTTCCTGTTTTTTCACGCACCTTGGAAGTAAGAGAAGGTGAGTCCATACAAAAAGCCATCGATTCATTAGAAAAGGGAGATACTGTAAAAGTGTTCCCTGGAATTTATCACGAATTTGTGTTTGTGGATAAAACACATTTTACTTTGTCTGGTGTGATCGTCAATGGCAAGTGGCCCGTGTTAGATGGCCTGGGAAAGTTAAATGACGGTGTGATTGGCTCTGGTGCCAATTTTTTAATCGAAAATTTCCACATAAAAAATTATAAGGCGAATGGAGTGATGACCCAAGGTGCTGGTAATATTACCATGCGCAAACTCATTGTCGAAAATACAGGGATTTATGGAATTTATCCTACTATGGGAACAAACGTAATTGTTGAGGATACCGTTAGTTTGGGAATTGCTGATGCAGCGATTTATATTGGGATGTGTCATAACGTTGATGTTAGGCGAAATGAAGTGTATGGAAGTGTTATTGGAATCGAAATAGAAAACTCAACGAATGTATTGATTGAAGGTAATACAGTTTACGATAATTCCGCTGGGATTGTTGCTTTTGCGTTACCAGGGCTTCCATTGAAGAAAGTTGAAAATGTAATCATTAGAAAGAATTTTATATTTGATAATAATCATCGAAATTTTGCTGAACCAGGTGCATTAGTTGCGGGAGTACCTCCAGGGATAGGCATTGGTGTGATGGCAGGGGATGAAGTGACCATTGAAGGGAATATCATCCGTAGAAATAGTTTTGCAGGAATTGGAATTGGTGATAACAACTTACTTCCCAATTCAAAATCACCGGATCCAGATGTAGAACCAAATCCAGATCGTAATAAAGTATTAGAAAATGTTTTTATCGATAATGGAAAACGAAAGTGGAATGATATTATCTCTTGGCTTTTTTATGTGATCAGGGTAATCTTTTCTGGGAATCCCATTCCAGAATCACCTAACGGTGGGAAGGTTGGAATTTTCCCAGAAGGATTCGATGTCGTAGCCTCGGGAAAAGGAAAAGATAATTGTTTATCTTCTCCCGATTCCGTTACAAAAATTGGAACCAGTGATTATGGGATTTGTAATCCTATAGATAATACTGAAAAAATAAAAACTATGATTGGTGACCCAAAATTAGGGGAAGCAAAATCAGATGCTCGTGAGCTTGGTAAACAGGTGTTTGGTGCTGTTTGTTCTGGATGTCATTCCATGACTCTTCGAACTGTTGGTCCTCCCATTAAAGAAATTCAAGAGAAATATAAGAAGGACGTTTACGGTGTAGTTTCCTTTGCTTCTATGCCCAAAAAAGTGAGAGAGGGATTTATTGAAATGCCTTCGCAAAAATATTTAGGAAATGAGAAATTAACAGCGGTTGCAAATTATATTTTGAATTTGAAAGACGAAGGTGCCAAAGGGGTGGTAAAATAATATGAATCCGGACAAAAACCTTCCAGAGATGAATCCTTTTCGTGGTGGACTGATTTCAATCATTCGTTTGTTTACTCCGCCAGTTTTGGCATTTCTTTTGATTGTTATTGTTCGTTTTCTTTCTAGTGATGTTTCCTGGAAACGGAACCTCTTAGCAGTTTCTTTTCTATGTTATTACATTGCCGTCTCAGTATTGGGAACGTTACGTGCTGCTTCTTCTGTAGAAGACATTCTTGGTGAAGAAGATGTTGTAGAAGAAAAAACTGCAAGAATGAGAAGAGCTAGGCATTCAATTCGGGTATTCTTTTCGCTTTGGCTTGTTGGTGGGGTTGCGATCCTTGTTGGACTTTACGTTGGTATGAGTAAAAACCGTTGGGATATGCCCATTCCTCTTCCATCTTTTCAGATTCTAAGCTCTGTGATTTGGGCCATTCTTTCTTCTTTTCTGTTACAACTTATGAGCTTTCATAGAGGGCTTTTGCTTAGAAAAGGTGGCACAACAAAAGGATACATAGCTCAGAGTATAACAATTTATGGATTCCTCATCCTTATTTTTCCTATTTATTTTGTTTTATATGCTGGGAATGGCAAAATTGTCAACATCCCTTATCTTGTTGCTTTTACGCTTCCCACTAATGTTATTTTAATATATTTGATTATTAAAAAATACAAATCTGTGGTTCATCTTTTGGGAGAAAATTCTATTTTTTTCATTCATCCCGATACCAAATATGCGGCTAAACGTGCCTTGGGGACTTTTCTATTAGTATTTGTTTTGATAAGTTTGTTTTTTTTGGACTATACTAGAAGAAAAAAATTGCTTTGGATTTACGCCGCAAGAGAAAACCATATTTTATTTTTTGATGTTCTCCGTTTAACAGGTGTCGATGTTAATGAAGTTGATGAACATAAATATACTCCGCTTTTTTGGGCGATTCAAGGAGGGGCACTTCCATTTGTAAAATCGATAACAAGTGATGGTGCAAATTTGGAAACGCGAAATGAATTTGGACAAACTCCTTTGATTTTAGCTGTTTTATTACAAAATGAATCGATTGTGAAAGAACTGGTTTCTTTGGGCTCTGATACCAACCAAGCTGATTCATTGGAAGGCCAAACTCCATTGATATTAGCAGCAAGAGATGGAAATTATGAAATCACTTCCTTCTTATTAGAAAAAAATGCCAATCCATTGTTAAAAAATAAAAAGGGAAAAACTGCTTTGGATTTGGCTCGAGAAAATGGCCATCTTAAAATTGTTGAGTTGTTAAAGAACCGATAGACCATTTTTAAAAAACTAAAGGATCAAATTTACTCTCTCGCTATTTCGTTCAATATTTCACATAATTTTTCTGGTTTGCTAAAAAAAGGAGAATGGCTGGAATCAATTTGGGAAACCCGATCACAGGGAGAATCTTTTTGCATCTTCCTTTGAAGAAATAGTGTAACAGCTCGATCTTGCAAACATTCGATGTATATCTTCGGAATTTTACCGTAACGTTCTTCAGTTAATTTCAGTTTTTCAAATCCACCTAAGTTTGGTTCTGGTGTGAGTAAAACATTGGCTAACTCAGTGATCTCAAGGGGGCAATCATGATAGAGTGCTTCTTGGAATATATGTTGGCTCAAACGATGGGTTCTGTAAATTTTTGGTAAAAAAAGATCGATCAATGTTTTTTTATATCCATTATAATTTTTAATCAATAGACTCACTATTTTTACGGATATTTTGGGAACTGTGTTTTGAATCACTAATGACTTCCGATCAAGGAGTGCATATTCCATCATACACTTTCCGTTCGGGATTAAGTAGGATGCGAGGTAAATTAATTTCTCAATTTTTTCCGGAATCGTTTCAGCTACTTTAGAAATTACAATTCCATTACGACTGTGTGCAAGTAAAATCACTTTGCCTTCGACCGCTTGAATCACCTCTACTGTTTTGTTTACATAGTCACTAAGTGTTACTGAATTTAAATTCTTTCTGTCTAGTCCATGTCCTGGCATATCTATGCTTATCACTCGGTATCCTTGTTTTTGTAATATCGGCATTATTTTATGCCAATTCCAAGCGCCGTGGTAAGAACCATGTAGTAAAATAAATGTTTTCATCTCATCTCCAAAAATGGAATGAGAATATTTTAGATTGAATTCAACGATTCGAAAACCCGATTCTTGCTATTTCTAAAAAAAATACCGCATAGATTTGGAAACTTACGTTTTATGAACCTAGTTGGTTTATGAAACATATCAGAATATTTTTATTAAGTTTTGTTGTTCTAACAAATGTAGTCTTTTCAGAATAGCTGAATATGGTTCCTATCAACCTAAAGACGACATAGAAATTACAGTGACAGTTGCGGCAAATTTTAAAACCCCCTAAACAGGGGGGATTATATCCTGAAATATTTATTTCCATACTTACGAATGGAATGAAAGTCATGAGAATTCTTTGCAAAGATTTTGATTTTTCGCACAGAAATTGTAATTCAAACTGAGGATTTCATGATTCCTATTCCTGAACTTTCGACCAATCCGTCGACAATCGATTATATGTGGTACAAACTCCCTTGGGCAGTACCGAATTTTTTTACAATGGTTGTTGGATTGACACTCACATCTCTTGGAATTCTCGCCCTCAAAAGATCTGAGAATCGCAAACTTTTGTTTAGTTTTATTTGTTTTTCTTTTTCATTTGCTTCACTTGGATTTGTTTTATCATTACGTACGTTAGTCCAAGACCAACCAACTTTGTTGTTTTGGAATCGTATTGGATACTATGGAGTTATGTTATTATCTCCGTCAGCTGCATATTTAACCTATTATTTAACGAACCAATCCTATCGATATTTGATCCTTTCTGGTTTTTTGGCTATGTTTACACTAACATTTGGGTATTACGGACTGATTACCCATTACGATTTTACAGGTGGTTGGTTTATTTATTCGTTTGGCAAGTATCCAATTGCGGAATTCCCACTTAAATTCTGGGGTATTGTTTTGGTCATTAACTACCTGTTTGTTTATACACCTACCTCGTTTCATTATTGGATGAAGAAACAAGAAGAGTTTGAATCAAAAAAGTTTATGTTTTTAGGGCTTCATATATGTAGTTTTCTTTTGATTACAAATTTGTTAAGTTTAGTTGGATATCCAGTATTTCCAATGAGTAGTTTTGCATTTCTTCCATTATCAATTCTCGGGTATGGAATCTTTAGGTCAGACTTTTTGAATCTAAATGATCTATTATTCAAACAAAGGGGATTGTTCTACTTTTTATCGGGATTTATCACAACGATTTTAATCCTGATGGCATATTTAGTTTCATTATATCTTTATCCAAATGACCAGATAACAGCATATAATCGACCTTTTTTTTTAATCCCACTTCTCTCTAGTGTTGTGGTATTTGCTTTGGCTATTTATATTGCAGGAAGTAATCCTGATATTAAATTAAACATGTTAGCATCCATCTCATTTTTTTTAGCAGGTGCTTTTACTATTGTTATGGTTATTTTTAAATTTGACTTACCGTTAATTGTGCATAGGCGGTTGGAACAAATTTTTTATACTTTATTTGTTTTCACTCCAGGAATCCATTTGCGATTCTGTTATGCGTTATTTGGTAAAAAATCTCCCAAACTTGTCCGACTTATTGATTTTGGATCGCTACTTTTATCCTTTATCGTTTGGACTCCTTATTTTTTCAGCGGATTCTATGAATACTCTTTTGGTAGGATGTCAGGAGGAAGCATTGGTCTAAATGCATTTGGTTTTCTAGGTATGTTAGGGATGACATATTTTTTAAAAGATTGGATTCATATATGGAAAGAAACACGTAATCAATTGGCCAGTCTCATAGTGCTTTCGTTATTTTTCGGTGACTTTCTTATTTTTCTCAATTTGCCGGCCACAATGGGAATTCCGTTGTACTCAATTGGTGAATTACAATTCATTCCAGCTCTTTTGATTTCAATTTTTATCATCAAACTGGGAGCCATACCTACCTCGGGACAAGCCACTTTGATTGGAAATCGTGTTTCTTTAATGATCCTATTTTTTGTCCCAGTTTCGATGTCCTTTTATGTTTTAAATTTAAAGGAAACTTTTCCACTAGGTGTTGCAGTATATCACGCGTTATTTGTGGCATCTCCAATCGCATTGGCTTTTTACCTTGTATCGTTTGTATTTTTACGATCTACTGCGGTGAAGTTAGACGAAACGATGTTTGCATTGGCCGAAGAAAAAGTGAAAGCAGATAATGCTCTTATCCAATCAGAAGAAGCCAAAAAAGAAATTGAAGCCATCAATCAATTAACTAATTTAATTAATTCTGAATCTGAATTACCAAAAATCATCAGTGCCATTGCCCAGTATGTGAATCAAAAATATGGCATTTTAGCTTCTTGGTTATTTTTATTAGATGAAAACCAAGTAGAAATAAAAAGTGTACATGCCGAGGCTTTTATTGATACCTCGGATAAACAAAGGGCATTTGTTCATAATTTACGGATTCCTTTGAATGAATCAGGAGGAATCGCCTATTTAGTTTGGAAACGAAAAAAAAGTATGTTACTGCCTCAAACCAAACGATTTGAATTTGAGATTGATAAACGAATCGGCGATGAAGTTCATGCTACCTCGTTTTTGCATGTGCCATTGGTTTTAAAAAATGAAACCATAGGTCTGATTATGTTTTCAAATTTTCTAGAGCGATTGGATTTAACAAAGTCACAAGCGAGGTCCATTGAACATCTTTGTGCACAAGTTGCAAGTGTTATTCAAAGAGTCCACCTCCTAAGGCAAACTGAAAAACAAAAAAAGGATATCCTTGCCTTGAATGGATTTATCAAAGATATCAATGAAAAAATGGATATTCATTTGATCATGAAAAAAATACATAATTATGTAAAAACAAATTTTGGGATTATGTATTATTCATTGTTAGTTGCTGATGGAGAGAAAAAATACTTACGATTTATGGAGATGGAAGTTCCTGAATATGTCACTGAATTCCAGAAAAAAAGAATCTATGAAATGAGAGTGCCACTAAAGGGCGCAGCAGGAGGCCACCAGATGGCACTCCGTAAAAAAAAGCCAATTTATATACCAAATGATTTGGGAAAGATGGAAAGATTGCTTTCTGAAGATGAAAAATGGGTGATTGATGTTTGTAAAATCACATCATTTCTTTTTATCCCAATGATATTAAATGGCGAGGTAGTCGGATTACTTGATTTATCTAATTCAGACAAATCGATGGATTTAACTGATGAAGATATTTCAAAACTATCTATCTTGGGAGAACAATTAGCAGGAATTATTTATGGTTCTGCTTTATTCCAAGAACTAGAGATTTCTAGAAATATTGCCGAGGAAGAGAGACGGAAAAATGAGAAACTTTTACTTAATATTTTGCCTGTTGATATTGCAGAGGAGCTAAAGGAAAAAGGTGCCACAGAACCAATATTATACGAAAATGTGAGTGTTATGTTTACCGACTTTAAAGGGTTTACACAAATCGCAGAAGTTTTAACGCCACAAGAACTGATCCGAGATTTGGATGCTTGTTTTGTTCAGTTTGATAAAATTACAGAAAGATACAAACTGGAAAAACTAAAAACCATTGGGGATAGTTATATGTGTGCAGGTGGAATCCCAAAACGAAACCAAACACATGCTATCGATTCAGTTCTTGCTGCTTTGGAAATTCAGGCCTTTATGAATCTAATGAAACAAATCAAAGCGGACCAGGGATTGCCATTTTGGGAGTTACGCTTAGGAATTCATTCAGGTCCCTTAGTTGCAGGTGTCATTGGAGAAAAGAAATTTGCCTATGATGTTTGGGGGGATACTGTGAACACTGCATCTAGAATGGAATCGTCGGGAACTCCGGGCAAAATCAATGTTAGTGGTGAAACATATGGTATGATTAAAGATGTTTTTGAATGCGAATACAGGGGAAAAATTAATGCCAAAAACAAAGGAGAAGTGGAAATGTTCTATGTTTTGGGTTTGAAAACGGAATTTTCCATATCAGAAGATAAACGGACTCCCAATGAAAATTTTTGGAAATACTATGAAACGTTAGCAGGAACCAGGGAACATGTCGCTTAATAATGATAGCATAACCGAACTAAATAGGATTAAAATTGGAATTTTGGAAAATGACGATTTCTTTTTGGAAGAGCTAAAAAATCGTATTTCCGAATTGGCCAATGTATCGGAGATCCTTTCTTGGAAAACGGGTGAGATGCTTTTACGTGATCCCAAACATAAAAGTATCGATATTTTATTTTTAGATATTATGTTGCCTGGTATTAATGGAATCGAAGTAGTTAAAATATTATCAGAAAAAAATGAAAACATAAAAGTCATAATGTTAACCAATATGAATTCCGATGAAATGATTTTTAATTCGATTAAAAATGGGGCACTTGGTTACCTTTTAAAATCAGAGTTAGGGCAAATTAAGAATATTGTTGATGTTTTAATAGGAGGTGGGGCTTATATCACGCCTACCATTGCACTCCGGGTATTTTCTAGTTTTAGGCGTCCAATCGATAAACCAAAAGTATATTTAACAGATCGGGAAAAACAAATTCTTGAATTATTAATCAAAGGAAAGACAATTCCTTTGGTTTCCAAGTTTTTAGACTTGAGTGAGCATACCGTGCAAGGATATGTAAAATCTATCTATCGAAAATTACAGGTTCATAATCGTTCAGAATTAGCACTCAAAGTACAAGAATATTCTATTTTATAATGAATTGTATTGAAAAGTGTTGTCTATTTTTGGTTTTGTTTACGATTCCAATAAATTGTTATCAAAAGTTAGAGGGGATAAATCAAAATAAATCATATATTGATTTATCTGATACAAATTGGGAAAATTCGCGTCCGATTAATTTATCATCTGGATGGGAGTTTTATTGGAACCAACTTTTGGATCCAAAGGATTTTCCTGTAAGCTATCCGTTAGGTGATACTCAAATAGTAGAATTTCGGCCTTGGACCAATTTAACTTTTTCAGAACAAAAGTTCCCTTCAAAAGGTTTTGCTACCTATCGTAAAAAAATAAAAATTCAAAAAAGTTTTAAATTAAAACAGTTTTCTATTTATTTTATGCATTTGTTTTCTGCCTCTAAGGTTTACATCAATGGAGAACTGATTCAGGAGAAAGGAAAAGTTTCCACCATTTTTGCAGACATTATACCTGATAGGACCAATTCAACGATTGAATTTAAAACAGATCAATTGGAATTGGATATTGTATTACAAATTGCGAATCAGGATTTTTATCAAGGTGGACCAAGAGGTGAGTTTTTGATTGCTTCTCCTTCACAAATTCATTTGTATAAAAGTAAGAATCTAATTGTAGAAATTTTTGTATTTGGCCTTATTTTTGGGTCTGTCTTATATCATCTTTCATTTTATTTTATCAATCGTAATCAACTTGCCTTTTTGTATTTTTCCATTGTTTGTATTTCCTTTTTAATTCGTATTCCTTTTCTAAATAGTAAATCGCATGGTTATTTTGTCCCTATACAGAGTTTTGAATTTCAATCTATTTGGCTGCATTATGTAAATATTTTTACATTTGTGTTTTCCGTTTTATTTTTGAGCGAATTGTTTAAGTCAAAACAATACAAATACATAAAAAATTTCTTCTTTGTTGGTGCAATTTTCGCCTTGTTTACTCCATTTGTTCCTAAAACAATTCAATATTATTTAAATTTTCTTTATCTCGTTGTTTATTTGGTATCGTTTTTAGTATTTTCTTTTTTTCTCCTTTATAAACATAAAAAAGAAGCACAAGGGTTATATTCTATGGCCATTGCTCTTTTCTCTCTTGCTTTGTTTTGTATTTTAGCGATATCACTTAATTTTTATGGCGTTCATGGCGGTTTATATTTAATTATTGGATATTTGTTTTATGTAATTTTTCAAACAGTCTCTTTAAGCAAATTTTTTGCTTATGCTATTGAATCTAGAGCAAATATAGAAATGGCCTTACATGAAGAATCATTACATGCATTGTCGAAACAAAGGGCTGAAATGCAATTGATGGTACATGACCAATTAGGAGCGAATTTAACGGATTTAAAAGTATATTTAGAAAGAAAAATGGCAAGTATGAATGAATCAGTAAAACATACTTTTGATCTGAATTATATTTATGATAGAGTAGTCTCAATTATCCAATCTCTTCGGAACCAACTACTTTATATAGAAGATCAAAATTTAATTTTTGAAAACTTTGTCACTGGATTACATTTAACTTTGTTAAGAAGGTATTCTGATGTTGGGAGAGAATTTGAGTTCACACCTTCTTCGGAATTCTCGAATTATTTTAATAAAATCAAAATCATAGGTAAAAACCAAAGTTACTTTTTAAATATATTTTATATGCTATATGAAGTTTGTACAAATGATATCAAATATGGTAGAGGTGAATCAGTTTGGACTTTAGATTATAGTAACGGTATTTTTTATATTAATCAAAAGAATTTAATGGTTCTACCAATTCAAAAGCATAGTTCTAACTTTGAACTTAAAAGTATTAAAAAGCGATTAACATTATTAAATGGCAAATTAGAGGTTCAGATATTGGATGAAACTTACCAATTGAAAATTCAGTTTCCTACTTGATCAAAGTTATTTCTAAAACATCTACAATTAAGTTTATTTCTCCTCAATTTTCATCCAACTGCTAAATCCTCCATCAAAACGAGAAACATTTATTTCTCGCGATTTTAATAGATTTAATGCATTCACTGATAACAAACAAAGTGGTCCTCGACAATATACGATCACCTCTTTGGTTTTAGGAAATTTATGAGTCAATAGGTCATTATATGGAACATTGATTGCTTCCGGGATATGTCCTTTTTTGAATTCTTCTTTAGAGCGCACATCAACGAGAAGAATCCCTCCTGATTTGATTTTCTTTTGAAGTTCAGCGATGTTGAGGTTTTGTTTGGTTGTCACGGTAGTTCCAGTGGTAAGGCCTTGTGATCCGGCAATGCTAAATACTGCAAACTTTTCCAGTGCGTAGAATAAATCTTTTAACGGGCCTGATTCCAAACGATAAAGAATTCTTTTCCCGTCTCTACGTGTAGTCACCATACTGTTTTTTTTTAATGCTTGGAGGTGTTGTGAGGTGTTTGCTACGGGAATACCTGACTCTTCTGATAAAAGCTCTACTGATTTTTCGCCATCAGAAAGAAGTTGGAGTAAAATTAAGCGAGATTCGTTTCCGAGCATTCCCGCAACCTCACTCATCCGTGGAATAGTTTCCATACTTCCCATATATTATCTCAATAAAATTGGTGATTCTGTTTTCCTGCAAGAAATTTTGTAAAAGGTTTGGGAAAATTGTATACATTATATCAATCAATTGAATTATTGAATGATATAATGATTTGTTGGAGGCTTTTATGGAGTTAGAAAGTTATTGGAAGATCCTTTTGGTTGGGGTTGGTGCTACGGCAACTATGGATGTTTGGCGGTTTCTTTTGCAAAAAACAGTTGGAGTGAGTTCGCTTGATTTGGGACTTTTGGGACGTTGGGTTGGCCATATATCACGCGGAAAAATTTTCCATACATCCATTGGAAAGGCAGAGGTAATCCCAAATGAAACCAAATTGGGTTGGGCCATACATTATTTGATAGGAATTTTATTTTCACTACTTTTGCCAATACTTTGGGGTAAAAGGTGGTTAGTGAATCCAACGATAATACCATCAATTCTTGTTGGCGTAGGGACTATATTGGCTCCTTGGTTTTTAATGCAACCTGCAATGGGAATGGGAATTGCTGCTTCCAAAACGCCAAAACCATTCCAAGTTAGAATTAGAAATATTGCCATTCATACGGTATATGGACTTGGACTCTATGGAACTGCTGTTTTAACAAATGTTTTGTTCCGTTAAGTTTAGTTTGAGGAATTTTATATGAAATATATTATCGTTATTGCATTGATTGTTCTTTTAGGTTTTTTTTCTGTTGGTATACCGATTGCTACATTACCTGGATTTATTAAGGGCACTTTAGGTTTAAGTGATGTTTGGCTTGGATTCATCCTTGGAATCCAGTCAATTGTAACACTATTAAGTCGGCATCATTCAGGCTCCCTATCTGATCTAAAAGGACCAAAATTGGTTGTCCTACGAGGATCCTTCTTTGCTGTGATTTCTGGAATTGTCAGTTTAGGAGTTTTATATTTTCAAGGTACTTTTGGATACACAAGTCTTATTGTTGGAAGAATCATTTTAGGATATTCAGAAAGTTTACTGATTACAGGCGCACTTTCTTGGGGTGTCGGTTTAGTGGGTCCATCCAACGCTGGTCGAGTGATGGCATGGAGTGGAATGGCAATGTATGGATCCATAGCCATCTCAGCTCCGTTAGGTTATTTAATGGTAAAGCAATTTGGTTTTTTAGGAGGAGTTGTAATATCAATTCTGTTTCCTATCTTTGCAGGAATCATTTCTTTTTTTGTTCCAATGGTTCCACCTGCAAGTCAGGTGAGGATTCCATTTTATCAAGTGGTTCCCAAAGTTTGGAAACAAGGAATGGGTCTTTTTTTTGCTGCGGTATGTTTTGCAGGGATTGCAGGATTTAGTACACTACTATTCAGAGAAAGAGGATGGGAGGGTGCAGAGTGGGTTATGTTGGTCTTTGGCACTGCTTATGTTTGTGCTCGTATCTTCTTTGCTCATACGGTAGATCAGTATGGTGGTAAAAAAATTGCATTGATTTTCTCTGCGGTCGCTATTCTCGGACAAGGTATGTTATGGCAGGCAAATCATTCTTCTTTAGCATTTTTAGGCGCTGCACTGACTGGTTTTGGTTACTCTCTTGTGTTCCCTGCATTTGGTGTGGAAGCAGTAAAAAATATGGAGGCAAAATATCGCGGTGTCGCACTTGGAGCTTACGTTGCTTTTTTTGATCTTGCATTGGGTGTGACTGGACCGCTTGCAGGTTTTGTTGCCAATCACTTTGGTTATGCGGCAGTTTACGAATTTGGTATGATCACTTGTATGTTTTCTTTTCTCATTGCATTGAGGTTAAAGGAAAGAAAAGTGTGACCGAATCTTAATGAAGCTATGATTCCCTTGCCAAAAAAATGATTCAGATTTGTTTTTTTGGCTAAGGTTTGTATTTTTTACGATACTCAGTTGGTGTTAATTTTGTTAATTCTTTAAAGGCCCTGATAAATGAATTTTTTGAATTAAATCCAACATTAAATCCAACGCGAAGCACTGGAGTATCAGATTCCAATAAAGTTATTTTTGCTATTTATTTATGTTTTGGATCGAATTTAAATATTGTTTTATATCATTTTTTTTTTGATCACGATAGATTCTATGCCATGCAAATCCAAGAACCCATACCGAAAAACCAATGTTAGAGATACTTTCTTTGCGATAAAAGTAAAGGCCAAGAAATACAGATTGTATAAAGGATATTTTTTAGTTTAGAATCTTTACTTACTATTCATCTTTTGTTTGGGGTTTTCATTGGTGAACATTTAGGTCAACTATTTACGATTTTATGGATGTTTATGAATTCTGTAATGATTTGGAACTACCAAGTTTTCCCAATATGGATTGTTGTCTTTGGAAGTTCTCATCCTCGGTTTATCTTTTGCTTGGAATTGAAATTTTTAGAAGTAAAAAATAGAACTTCATACTTCGTTTTATAATTTATTGACTAAATGGAAATTGTCAATTTCGGAATTCGAATACGACTCAAATTCCAGTTTATTGTTTTGTGATGAGAAAAAAGTTAAGATGGAACCAATTTCCTTTTTGGAAAGTCGTTTCTAATTCATTAAAATTTAAGAGTCAAAATTAAAATTTGAGGAAATCAAATGTCAGTAAATATCTATGTAGGCAACCTTTCTTACGAAATGACAGAAAACAAGTTAAATGAGCTTTTTTCAGTGCACGGAGCAGTATCTACTGCGAAAATCATTACAGACCAGTATACTGGTGGTTCAAAAAGTTTCGGTTTTATCGAAATGAAAGAACGTAAAGATGCAGATAACGCTATCAATGATTTAAACGGAAAAAATATTCTAAACCGTGAAATGAAAGTGAATATCGCAAAACCTAAAACCAATAATTGGAATTAAGTTTTACATAACTTTATTTTTTTATATTTCAGTTCTTAGTTCATTTTACTAAGGACTGAAATATTTGTATTCTCCCCCAAGTTAGTTTCCTTATTTACAGGAATGGTTTACCGGTAAGCTGTATTTATTAGAAAGATAACACTCTACAATTTCTCTATCACTTGTGGATAGGGCTTGGTCGTAATAAATTAAATCTCCCATAAAACCATCGAAATAATCACCATCACCTGGAGGTAATCCTCCAAAATAAAACCTACCAATATCAAGGTTTCCACCTCCGCAATTGTAGGTAGGAGGTCCCGAACTAGTAGAACTCACGACACCACCAGCATTATATATATTCCCAGATGTCCCATTGTATTCTAGAGAGAGGAGGGTGATTGTATTGGCTGTATAAAAAGATAAATCCGTAACTAACCTAGGAGTATTCATTACCTGATCAAACAAACTTACAAGTTTTCCTCCCCCTCCATCTGTTAAATACAATAACTTCCCACTGGTTCCATTATGAAATATTCCATCATTTCCTGAACCTTCCATATCGTTAAACACGGCAAAGATGGTGTTTGCGGGAGAGTTGAATTCTGGAGTACAAGCTCTCGATAAAACTGTTCCTGCCGAATTTGAATAACGTATCGCCTTGGATCCATTGATCCCTGTAGCGTTAAAAATCGGTTGTTGGGCTCCCGTGGCTTGGCTCACATGAAGGCCATTCCCACTCCGGTCGTCCACAATCCCGATACAATTTGCCCCGCCACTGCAAGCTCCTGGTCCAAAGGATGCTGCTTCCGGCATAAGAAAAAATTTCAAACTACTGCTAGCAGGTGTTTGGTTCCAGGTGGTAACTTGTGTCGGATATGCACCTGAGAGCGTACGGATTTCGGATAAAGAAAGAACTCGGTTATAAATCCGAATTTCATCGAGGTCACCTGAAAATTGGCCGGCTCCATCGAGCCGTCTACCTACTTCTAGGCTTGGGCCAGATACTGTAGACCAAGATTTCGTATCTGAAACACGTAAAACTCCATTCTCATAAACTTCAACATTTCCGGAACTATAGATCCCGCAGAGATGCATCCATTGGTTTCGAAAACCTTCGTGACCGATTGTGACATCATTGGCTACACCAAACATACCTGTGACGGTATCCGTAACTACAAGCCCATTCCCTTGCGAAGTTGTGAAAGTACCATATCCCACGATGTATTCCCCAATAGTACTTGATTTATTAAACCAACCACAAATGGTTCTTGGGTTAGTTCCCATTGGCAATCCAGTGGGACTTAATTTTTGCATAAAGGAGGCACCGTTAAAGTAGTAAGCTCCGTTTGGGTTCCCGTTACGATCGGTGGTGGGTGCAGCTCCAGTTACTGTTAAATCATTTTTTTCTGTGCCATAGTCCTTTGTATTTCCGTTGAACGGATAGTAGGTGACAAGACCTGCAGGAATTTGAACCGCCATTCGTCGTATGGATTCATCATCGATGGCTCCCTTAAAATAACGAACATCAGAAACTTTCCCTTTGAAATAAAATCCATTTCCTGCGTCACCCACCTTGAACGTGCCTGTGGGAGGAATTGGGTTTGTCGTAAATACCACAGGATCTTGTAATCCATTGATGTAGATTTTCCAATTTGGATAGGAACGTTGGAGTACTACGTGTGACCATTGGTTGAGAGGTAATCCCATTGTAGTATTCCCGCTTGGTCCTACGGCACCAAGAGAAACTATCAATTTCCGTGATGAACCTGCACTATTAAAACTGAGGCCATATCCATTGGTCCCACCTTGTCCATTGTAAAAGATAAACTGGGAACCGGTTCCCCCTTCAGGAAATACCCAGGCAGAAATGGTGAGGTTATCAGAAATCTGAGGAGTAATGATATCTGTGGTGGATTTGATGAAGTCACCACCCCCATGTAGTTCGTATGCTCCACTGGCCAGAACATTTTCATCAGTTGTAAGAGTAGGGGAACCAACAATAGTACCATTATTAGTTCCAATGGAATCGTTTGTGTTTCCATCGAAAGTATAACGTAAAACTTCAGATGGTTCTATTTTTCTGAGAGAATGGTTTCCAGTATCTGCAATGTAAATATTTTGACCATCTGACAATAGATAACCGGGAAAATTCAAAAGACCATTCCCTCCAGTGTTGTCCGAATACCCGGAAACACTACCAACAAGTGTTGTGACCTTATTTGTGGTTAGGTTTAAATGTCTTATTTTATGGCCTGACCATTCAGATATAAATAAATTGGTACCATCGGTTGTAATTCCATGAGGATCGTTAAATTGTGCCAAAGTCCCAATTCCATCGGTAGAAGCTTGCACTCCATCTCCCGCAATTGTATCCACTGCATTGGTTCCCGAAAGGGCAATTCTACGAATTTTATGTCCGCCACCAACACCAATATCAGTGACGTAAAGGTAGTTACCGAGGCCAACTATAGCGATTGGTGAGACAAAACGTGCGTTAGTTCCGACTGGGTCATTCGCAAAACTGCAAATAGTGGGTCCACCGGCAAGTGTGCTCACCGCTGTAGTGATGGGGTTAATGACGCGAATTGTACAATTTCCTCGATCTACAACATAGAGGTTCCCATTAAAAAGCGAAATCCAACTTGGACTGTTGAAGGAAGCAAGAATTCCTGATGTGTTATCTGCTGCTGCTGCAGTCCCAGAACCAGCAAAAGTAGAAACAACGGAGGTAGCTAAGTTTACCTTACGAATCCTTCTTCCACTTGATTCTAAAACAAATAAATTATTCCCATCATTGGTAAGACCTGTGATTCCATTGAATTCTGCCGCAGTGCCTACTCCATCTTTACAGTTGGTAGTGACTGTTCCTGGGCAAACTATACCACCTCCAGAATTTCCACCAGCTAAGATGGTGGTAGTTCCGTTCGATTTGTCAATCTTACGAATGACAGCATTGATCGAATCAGCAAGGTAAACAAAATTACTATCAGCTGTGATCATATTGGGGCCACTAAAACGAGCAGCCGTTGGTCCGGCACTGGCAGCAGCACCGCCAGGATTTGCACCACCTCCACCCGAATTGAATGGAAAAGAACCAACAAATGTCTTTATGAATGTTTGCCTACCAATTAGATTCGTGCCCAAATCCGAACTTGCTGTGGAATGGATGTTTCCACCTACAATATATCCATTCACACAAGTAATAAATATCGTAACATTTGCCGCCGCCATTGTCCCTAAAGTCAGAGTGGGGTCATCAAACGAACAGATTGTGCCGGTTGGCTGTGCTGTGAGAGTGACAGCATAATTAGATCCTGTAGAAATTAGAGATGTAAATTTTGTTAATCCGTTTGTAGCAATGTTTAGAGTATCTGCCCCATTGTTTTGGACGGTAATACTACCGCTGAGACCAGAAACATTCACACCTACTTCATGGAAGTTTGCGCCAGCACCGCATGTGATACTAATATTTGTTATACTGCTATTTTGGACCACACCTTGAGCATTGGCTATGGAACATGTGAGTCCCGAGCCATTGGTAACAAAACTAACATTGTAATTTTGGCCAGAACTAAGCTTTGTCGGGAATGTAAAATTACCATCACTTGAAACCGTAACCGAATCTTTGTTGTTGGTCAAGGTAACAGAGGTTCCGGAAATGAGTCCAGAGACAGCACCACCAAGACTATGTCCCGAAAATTGAGGGCCTGTGAAAAAACGTAAGAAGGTTAGATATTCTAGAGGATCTCTTGCAAGCGAAGGCAAGGTACAGGAAGAGAGAAAAAAAAATACCAGGGGTAATGACAGTCTCTTCATATGCAAAATCGTCGTTATATGGAACTATGGAATGATTGGTATATTTATCAAGAAATTTCGATGTCAAAGTTTGGAAGTCAAAAAATTTGTAATAAATTGGTATATTTAAACGGAATACTGATCAAAATTCAAAGCAGTTCTTTAGTAAAAAAAAACATAATAGATCTTGCTATTTAAATGGAACTATATTTAGTTGGTAACAGATTCAAAGTATATACGTTTTTTTAACCACTAAGTAGTCCTCACTTTCTTGCATCCTGATCTCCTTTAAAAGTTTTCCCCTGCATTTTCGTTGTGTTTTTACCTAATTTCCTTTTTGGAAAGTCGTTTCTAATTCATTAAAATTTAAGAGTCAAAATTAAAATTTGAGGAAATCAAATGTCAGTAAATATCTATGTAGGCAACCTTTCTTACGAAATGACAGAAAACAAGTTAAATGAGCTTTTTTCAGTACACGGAGCAGTATCTTCTGCGAAAATCATTACAGACCAGTATACTGGTGGTTCAAAAGGTTTCGGTTTTATCGAAATGAAAGAACGTAAAGATGCAGACAATGCAATCAATGATTTAAACGGAAAAAATATTCTAAACCGTGAAATGAAAGTGAATATTGCAAAGCCAAAAACAAATAATTGGAATTAGTTTTTAATTATTAAAGTATAAAATACAAACTAACAAAGTTATGTCGATTTGGTATTTCTTTGTTAGTTTTTTAAATTTTTTCTAAATTTTTTTGGCGTTGTTCCTGTCCAATTTTTAAACGCATGATAAAAGTTTGTTGGATCACTGTATCCTAGCTTTTCTGAGATTTTTTCAATACTTAGATTTGTAGATTCTAATAATTGAAAGGCTTCTTTTTTCAAAATTCCATTTACAATATGTTTATATGAGTATCCCTCTTTTTTAAGTCGCCTTCTTAGGGTCCAATGCTAGTTGTGCCGAGTATCAAAAATACAACGGCAAATCAATTGGCGAAATTGCTTCATTAACATCAAAACCACCGTTTCGAATTCTAGTAGAAATATTAAAGTTTTCTCATGCAGAGGCAAGAATGATATTACATAAATACTACCATAAAAATTTAATCCCACTACTAATGAAACACCCGGCTTCAATGTTTATGACCGATGCATGGCCTGAGCCTTCCGGAGTTCAAAATGCGAGCGCATTTGGAGCATTTCCAAAATTTTTAAGTATAGCGCGTGATACAAATTGTCTTACACTGGAAGAGGTTATTTTTAAGATGACAGGGTTAGCGGCCAGTAGGTTTAAATTGAAAAATCGTGGTATTATTGCCGATGGTAATTTTGCTGACTTAGTTGTTTTTGACTGGCATCAAATTCAAGATAATACAAGTCCAGAAAAATGTGATGCGGCTCCCACCGGTATTTCCCATGTATTTATCAATGGTATTCCTTGCATTTTGGATTCGAAGTTAACAAACCAAAAACCCAATGGTGAGTTTATCATTTAACTGAATGATTTGCGGTCTGGTCAAAGTATTCTTTTAAGAGATTTTGTCGTTTGAACTTCCATTAGGAAATTCTAATACAAATTTGCTTCCTGTTCTTCCATCTGAGTACACTTTGATACCACCACCATGAAGTCGCATAAGTTCAAAACAAAGTTTCAGACCAATCCCAAATCCTTTTTCACCCATAGTGCCAAGAGATGTTATGGGATTTGAAAATAAATCTGTTTGGCGTTCCCTAGGTATACCTTGGCCATTGTCTTCAATGTGAATTTCGGTAAACTCTTGGTTTGTTTCTGCATTTACTTTGACGCAACCATTTGGATAACTAAATTTAATTGCATTGGCAATTAAATTGCGGAGGATCTCAATCAATAAGGAAGTGTCTGCGTAAACTGTAGTAGTTTCAGAAAGCAAAATATCTAACTGTAAGGACTTTTTATTTAATTCAAATGAAAATGAGTTTGCCAACGGTCGCATAATTTCGATTAAATTATTTTCGGAAAACTGTAGGTGGATTTGACCTTTATCTATTCGAAATCGGTTGAGGTTAAGAAGGTGTTCGACTGTAGCCATTGCGTTTTCTAAAATCACGAACACTTGTTTTAGAATATGAGTATTTTCTTCCTCAGTTGAACTTTTGTCAGTGATCATTGTTAATGCTGAGTAAACTGTACTCAAAGGGGATCGAAGATCATGGGCAACAAGGGAAATGAATTTATCTTTCCATTGATTTGCATCTTCGGCAATTTGTTTTGCTTCTTTATATTCTTCAGTTCGAAGGATTACAGTTTTTTCTAATGATTCATTGAGTAGTGAAAGTTCTTTTCCAAGTATTTCATTTTTAAGAAATGATTTTGTAAAATAAGAAGCCAAAACAAGTGATTGAAACAACACGGTAGATAGATAGGAGTATTTAAGGATCAGAAAATTGTCTAAAATTCCGTAAAGAAATAAAGTATCATTGATAGCACTTAAAAATAAAAATATTTGAATCAAAAGAAGTGGAAAGGCCATATCTTTTTTTTGAAAGACGGCATTAAACATACAAATTATAGAATAAAATAAACCTATGATTGTCAGGGATATTCCATAAAAAGTGGTTTGAGAACCTAATTCTGATGGTGTAACCAATACAAAAATAAATAAACCTGTGCATGTGATGATAAAAAAACTGATAATTGAATTTGAAAAATTTTCAGGGAATCTTTGGTATAAAAATAAAAGATAACTCGGCATTGCTAAATAGAATATTAGCGATAGGGAAAATGCCAATCGGTAAGGTACATCGGGAAATAGAAAATATAAAGAATCACCATTTAAAGATATTGAATGTAATGCGATGATTAAACTATACAATCCGAAATAGAATATAATTGTTTTATGTCTTCGGAAAAAATATACTGTGAAGTGATAGAAGGCCATAAAAATAAGTGCACCTGTAAGTAATGCATCTCGAATGGATTCGTTAAATATTTGGTCATTGATTTTTTTGTATAAACCTAAGGTTGGTGGATACCAAAACGATCCATCGTCATGATAAAAATTTGAGATATGGACTAGAACATTGGTTTCTGCGTTTGGATGGGGGAGTAAAACGGTTCCTGAACTTCGAGTAGGGATCATTTCTTCCTTAGTTTTCCCTACTTTTCCGAGTTCAAGTTCCAGTTGACCATCAATAAATATTGACATTGCGGCTCCACCAGTTTGAAAGAACCTAAGCGCATAAATGTTTTTTTTTGCAACTTCTGGAAATAAGATTTTAATTTGGTATGTTGCGTAGCCAGTTCCTTGGAAATGTTTTTTCCATCTTTCACCAATCCTAATGAAACTTTCCTTTGGTTTGGGATTTGTTGGCCCGGGCTGATTTAAATTTTTCCAATCGAATGCCCACTCACCAGCAAGAGAAACCGTTTGGTGGAAATCATAGTTTCTTAAATCTAATTCTCCCTTGGTAGCAATGTTCGCATTTTTATCTTTTGTAACTTGTGAACAACTACAAAGAATCAATAATCCAATCAAAAATGTCTTATTCATTTTTTTGAAATCTGCCGGTTCGGATTTTGCCCGTCACTGCCATCGTTGTAAGAGGTAAAATAATGTCACAGGTATTTTGAATCGAATCACCTGCAAAACTGACTTGTTTTGTTTCGCAAACCGTAAAAGCCCCAAATTAGGAATTTATTTAATTCCTTTTTGAATGACTTGGGTTAGGCAGCCAAAAATCAGGTTAGGATTCTATTTAAAGTTGATTTTTGTTTTATTTTTGTTGGATACCACGGTTGCCGTTTTCTTTTTTGCATCAACAGAATCGATTGCATCATAGGCAACGGGTATGAGAATTTTCCCTTTTTTATTGATCACTCCGTATTTACCACCAATGATTCTGCTGTGTTCTTCTTCTAATTGAGACTCACAACCATTACAAACGATAGAAGTTCCATTTTCAAATGGATAAACAAAATCGTAAGCTGCTGAAATTTGTTTATTGCATCGTGAATCGAAAAAACCAAATTTTTTGTTTTCTACAAAACGAGCTAAGTTTTCTGAATAGTAGTCGGGACCATTATCATAAACAAATACTTCTAATAAAACTAAGTTCTTTGTATTGATACAAACCCATCGGTTATCCTTTACTACAAAGGCTATCTCCTCTTTTGTGAAGTCCATCGCATGTTGGTACTGAGGTTTGATCATAACCTTTCCAGATTTGTTTTTAAAACCGTAAAGATTGTTTTCTTCAAAAGAAATCGGAAGATTTGATTTCGCCAATATTGGCAAAGTTAAGAATATAAAAGTTAATATAAATTTCATAAAACCTACTGCATATAAATTAAAAGAAAAATAAATTCGATTCATTGTTTCTCTTATAGTCCCATTAAACTAAGTCGTAAAAAAAAATATGTCAAGGATTTTGGATTTATTCTAAAAATAAAAAATTTGTCTCTATGACTAGATGAATTCAATTATTAATGTATGAGAGAATACGTATGTAGATGTTCTTTTTACCTTTCTTTCTTTGTTTTTGACATATATTTAAAATTTTAGTTGGGATTTTACACGAATTCCCATCTTATAATCAATTAGGAAGTGATAGTATGGAACAAAAGGTTCATAACGAAGATACAACTAATTTTTGGATGTCTCAAATGAATCGTATACCTTGGGAAAAGAAGCCGACAAAAGCATACGGGATAGCAGGCGATGGACTTAATCATTGGTTCCCGGATGGAATATTGAATACATCCTATCTTGCCTTAGATCATCATGTAAATGATGGAAAAGGAAATGATCTTGCAATCATTTATGATTCTCCTGTAAGCAAAATTAAATCTAAATTCACCTATTTTCAACTTTTAGAATCTGTCGAAAAAATGGCCTTCGTCTTAGATTCCTTAGGTATCAAAAAGGGAGATACAATCGTCATTTATATGCCTATGATTCCAGAGGCATTGGTATCTATGTTAGCTTGTGCTCGTATTGGGGCTGTTCATTCTGTAGTTTTTGGCGGGTTTGCTCCTCATGAACTTGCTGTTAGGTTAGATGATTGTAAGCCTAAACTTGTAATTACCTCCTCTTATGGAATTGAAGTTTCGAAAATAATACCTTATAAACCTTTATTAGATGAAGCAATGCACCTATCTAATCATAAACCAGAATATGTAATTCTAAAGTCTCGTCCAAATTTAGAAGTAATCATGCATACTGGACGTGATTTTGATTGGGATGAACTGATGGAAACAGCAGGCAAAAAAAAATCAGTGCCGGTTGCCGCTTCAGACCCACTTTATATTCTTTATACATCAGGTACAACCGGAAAACCAAAGGGGGTTGTAAGAGATAATGGCGGCCATGCGGTAGCTATGCATTATTCAATGGAAACAATTTACGATATGAAACCCGGCGATGTTTTTTTTGCTGCATCGGACGTAGGTTGGGTTGTGGGACATTCCTACATCGTTTATGCACCGTTAATCTATGGTTGTACCACTGTTTTGTATGAAGGAAAACCTGTCCGTACACCTGACTCTGGTGCATTTTATCGAATCATTGAAGAATATAAAGTTAAAACATTGTTCTGTGCTCCCACTGCATTTCGTGCGATTCGAAAGGAAGATCCAGAAGGAAAGGAATTATCAAAATATAATATTTCATCTCTTAAATATTTGTTTTTAGCGGGAGAAAGGACTGATCCTGTTACTTATGATTGGGCTTGTGAACTTCTGAAAGTTCCTGTGGTGGATCATTGGTGGCAAACAGAAACAGGATGGGCCATAGCGGCCAATATGATGGGTTCTAATCCATTGCCAGCTAAAGCTGGTTCAGCGACGAAGCCAGTAACAGGTTTTGATGTTCGAATTCTTGATGAAGAAGGACATGAAGTTAATCAAGGTGAAAAAGGAAACATTGTAATCAAACTCCCTTTACCGCCAGGTTGTTTGCCAACACTTTGGAATGATCATTCTAATTTTGAATCTTCCTATTTATCTCATTATCCAGGATATTACCTAACTGGGGATGGTGGGTATTTTGATGAAGACGGTTATTTGTTTATTTTAGGCCGAATTGATGATGTGATCAATGTTGCTGGTCATAGATTGTCGACAGGTGAAATGGAAGAGATTGTGGCTGAAAATCCTGCCATTGCCGAATCGGCAGTAATTGGAATTGCTGATGAACTTAAAGGGCAAGTTCCATTGGCAATTGTAGTTTGTAAAGATGGTGTTGTTTTGGATCCAAAAGCTATTGAGTCAGATATAACTCACCGAATTCGAGAAAAGATTGGAGCCATTGCTTCATTGAAAACCGTTGTGTTTGTAAAAAGACTACCAAAAACTCGCTCAGGAAAAATTCTTCGTAAAACGATGAGGAAAATGATTGATGGAGAGACTTATGTTATCCCGTCAACGATTGACGATCCTTCTATTTTGGAAGAAGTAATGGATGCGGTTCAGTTAAAAATTCAAAGATAACATTTTGTCAAATCTTTAGAAGTAACCTCTCGAAAAACTTTAACTTGTGATAGGTGGGTTACGATTTCTTTGGATTTAGATAGTATTAAAAATACATTTGGGATTTCTTCTTTTCGCGGAAAACAAGAGACCATCATTAACCATATCATTAATCGGGGCGACGCTTTGGTCCTTATGCCTACAGGTATGGGCAAGTCTTTGTGTTATCAGATTCCCGCTTTAATTTTGCCAGGTATTTGTATTGTAATTTCACCATTGATTGCATTGATGAAAGACCAAGTTTCTGCCTTACAAAAGAAAGGTGTTTCTGCTGAATTCATTAACTCAAGTTTGTCAAAATCAGAAAGATTAGAAAGGTATAATAATTTAAAGTCAGGAAAATATAAAATTTTATATGTATCTCCTGAAAGGTTCCAGAAAAAAGATTTTTTGGATGCCATTTATACTCAATCAGTTTCTCTACTTGCTATCGATGAAGCGCACTGCATAAGTCAATGGGGTCACGACTTTAGACCCGATTATACAAAAATATCTTGGTTTCGTGAGATCTTGGGAAATCCGACTACGGTTGCATTAACGGCAACGGCATCCCAACGTGTTCAGGAAGATATTGTGACTCAATTGGGAGTTGCGATAGAAAAAATTAAAATCTTTGATGATGGTTTGTTTAGGCCAAATTTAAAATTGTCTGTTGTTGATTGTTTTGATACAGAAGAAAAATATCATAAAATTTTTTCCGATTTGAAAATCAATAATGGTGCATCGATTATCTACTTTAGTTTAATTCAAGAGTTAGAAAAATTTAGCCATTGGTTAGACACTAAACATAAAAAACATTTAGTTTATCACGGGAAACTTTCATCAGAACAAAGAAATAAAATACAAACTAAATTTCTAATTACAGATGATGCCATTCTACTTGCAACAAATGCATTCGGAATGGGTATCGATAAACCGAATATCCGTTATATATACCATGCACAAATTCCAGGAAGTATAGAGTCTTATTACCAAGAAATTGGTCGTGCAGGTAGAGATGGTAATCCATCTGATTGTAAACTTTTTTATTGCCAGGATGATCTTACCGTGCAGATGGAGTTTATAGACTGGCAAAATCCCGATAGGGCTTACCTACAAAAATTGTTTGGATTTCTTTCGTTGAAACAGAATGAATTATCTGGTCTGGATTATGGAACATTGCAGTCCTTTATGACATTCAAAAACAAAGGTGACCACCGAATTCAAACTGCACTAAATTTATTGGAAAGTAAAGGTTTAGTTTCTGGAGATTTAGAAAGAGGAACCTTACAAATTGAATCTGAATGGTCAGATTCTTTGTTTTCTGAACAAGAGTTATTAGAAAAGAAAAAAGACTCTCAAAAAAGATTATATCAAACTCTTTTGTATACTAAAACAACAGATTGTAGAAGAAAGTTCATTCATGAATATTTTGATTCCACTTTTAACGGATGTGGGAATTGTGATTTGTGTTTGGAAGGTTAAATTTAGTATTTTTTTTATCTTTTTGATGTTTGCTAAAATTTATAAAAGACCTTGTTCAATGATAAATTTTCCTGTATAAATGTTAGAGGGAATTTTTTTTAGAATTACATTTTCCTCATTAGTAAGGTAAGTTAGTGATGAAACAAAAAGTGTATTTGAATATCGGAGAAGCCTATTTTACTTCAGGTAATTACGAAATTCGTACAATTCTTGGCTCATGCGTATCTGTTTGTTTATTTCATGAAAAAACAAAACTTAGTGCCATCAACCATATTCTTTTGCCTGGAAGTATGGATAAATTGGAAGAAAAACAAAGTTTGCGTTATGGTATTACGGCGATGGAGTTATTAATTAATGAGTTCGTGAAAATGAGTATTTCTAGAAATCATTTGAAAGCTAAGATATTTGGTGGTTCACAAACTTTAAATTTAAAAACCAACAATGTAGGTTCGAAAAACATACTATTCGTAAAAGATTTTTTACAAACTGAAAAAATTCCAATTATTAGTGAAGATACAGGCGGTGAATTATATCGAAAACTTGTTTTTCATACTGATAATTTTGATGTTTTTATCACAAAACTACAACCGAACGTATCTAGTGAAATTCTAACGCAAGAACGCCATTTCGAAACAAAGGTACGTGAAAGAATGGTTAAAAAAACATCAATATTTACATTTTAAATCTAAGCCCCATTCTATAAAAATGGGAATGTATTCAATTATTCTTATTAATTAATAATCCGTTTCAATACTTCGATTAAGTCTTCATCATCAAATGGTTTGACAATCCATGCTTTTACCCCTGCATCTTTTCCTGCTTGTCTTAAATGGTCACTAGATTCGGTGGATACAATTAAAATATTAGCACCAACTCCTTTGGGGTGTGCTAAAAATTCACGGGACAATTCAATTCCATTTTTACCTGGCATATTGACATCAAAAACACATCCATCAAAGGGACCGTTTAATTCTAAACTTTTCATGGCTTGGTCTGCATTTTCAGCTTTAAAGATCTCGTATCCTTCATCACCAAGAACCATTTCCATGAGTTTCAGTGCAGTTGGTGCATCATCGCATAACAATATTTTTTTTGACATTTTTGTTCCTCTTTATGATTCTAAGATTTGTAATATAACATTGGGAATAGTAGAGAGGCTGGCTTGTTTTTCTACTGCACCTAATAAAAAAGCTTCTTTTGGCATTCCGTAAACAACACATGATTCCTCGTCTTGTCCAATGGTCCTTCCTCCTGCCTCTTTTACGCCTTTTAAACCAGTGGCACCGTCTCTACCCATACCTGTTAACAGTATAGCCAAACAGTTGTTACCCATCTTCCCTTGCGATATGGAATTAAATAAAACATCTACTGACGGCCGATGTCCGCTTACTTTATCAAAAAATTCAACTTCTAAATAATATCTACCAGCCAAACGGCGAACTAGTAAATGTTGATCACCTGGTGCAAGATAAACATGACCAGTCTCAAGGATATCTCCATTAGCGGCTTCTTTTACAGGAAGACCAGTCGTTTGGTTTAAACGTTGTGCAAACAAAGTAGTAAAATGTTCTGGCATATGTTGCACTACTACAATTGGAGGTAGGTCATTTGGTAAGTGGTGTAAAATATAATCTAGGGCCTGCGTTCCTCCGGTAGACGCTCCAATTGCAATCAATTTGATATTTGTTTGTTTACCTTTGAGTCCAGCAAGTTTAGTCGGATTTTGGGGTGTAATATGTTGTTTTGGTTTTGATAGAAGACCAAATTTTCTGATTTTGAATGTTAACTCTTTAAGCATTCGTAAAAAATCAGATTCAGTTCCATCTGGTTTTTTTACAAAATCCATTGCACCACGTTGGAGAGCTTGGATAGTTGCATTAGCACCTGTTTCAGTATATGTGCTTAACATGATTACCGGCGTGGGAAAATTTGGCATTAGCCAATCTAAGAATTCGATCCCAGTCATCCCAGGCATATCCACATCTAAACTGATTACATCTGGGCGAAGTTGCGGAACTAATTTTTTGGCTTCAAGTGCATTGGATGCTGTACCTACAACTTCTATTGATTTGTCACCAGAAAACATTTCTGAAAGTACATTTCGTACAACATTTTGATCATCAACAATCAGGAGCTTTATCATGTTTCGCTTCTGTGCATTGCCTGAAAAATTGATTTTACATCTAAAATTAAACTTACGTTTCCACTGCCGAGAATAGTAAAGCCATTCACTCCATTAGCTTCTTCTAATATGCCTTGTAATGGTTTTATGACGACGTTTTGATTTCCTACAATTTCATCGACACGAATACCAAGTAGTTTTTTTTCGTATTCCAGAATAATCATTAATGGGTCAATACCATCATAAACAACTTCATCTCGATGGTTTAGTATTTGGTTTATGTCAAAAATTGGAATAAAAGTTCCCCTAACATCGATTACTTTTTGGTTATCTTCAAGTGGGATCTCTTTTTTATCACGAAGACTAACAAACTCACGTAACTCAATGGTCTGAATGGTGAAAAACTTTTTACCGATGCGAACGACAGTACCTTCCATGATTCCCAGGGACAGTGGAATGCGTAAAATGAAACTAGTACCCTTATGCATTCGGCTATGAATTTCAATTTTTCCACCCATTTTTTCGATATTTTGACGTACAATGTCCATACCTACGCCGCGTCCAGATATATCTGTCACTGCATCGGCAGTGGATAAACCTGGTACAAAAATTAGATTATAAATCTCTTGGTCAGAAAGATGTTCGGTGTCTCCACTGAGAATTCCTCGTTCAACTGATTTTTGTATGATTTTTTCTCGATTAAGCCCGCGACCATCATCACGAATCATAACCCAAACTTCATTCACTGATTGTCTAGCACTCAGTTGAATTGTTCCCACTTCAGGTTTACCAGATAACGCACGTTCTTCTGAAGTTTCAATTCCGTGGTCTATAGAATTTCTGAGTATGTGAATGATTGGGTCAGCAATTAAATCAACAATTGATTTATCAATTTCCGTTTCTTCGCCGCTGATGTATAAGGCAACTTTTTTGTTTGCCTTTTTTTGAAGGTCACGAACCAAACGTGACATTTTTTGGAAAACACCACTGATAGGTATCATTCGTGTAGATAAGGCTACTTCTTGTAAATCTAGAACAATTTTATGGAGTCGATTGATGGAAGAATTAAAGTCTTCGTTTTTGAGAGATTTGAGTAGTGAGTGTTGTGTTACATTTGATTCTGCAATCACTAATTCTCCAACTAAATCCATAAGTGCATCTAATTTTTCATTGGCAACTTTGATTTCTTTTTTCTGGGTAGTCGTTGTATTGTTCGTAGAATCTTTTTCTAATTGGGTTTTCTCTGCTTTTAAAATTTCAGTGTTTTTCTTTTCTGTTTTACTTTCAACAGCAAGAACAGGTTCAGCAGATAATGTTGATGCATCTAACTTATAATTTGGCGATTCATCGAAAATTTCGAATGCAGGTTTTTTTGTGGAAACAATAGGTTCCGTTTTAATCTCATCCTCACCAAAAATTTCAAAACTCTTTTTCTTGATAGGAGTTAAAATTTCTGGTTCGGCTCCGATTGTCTCTAACTGTAATTGTTTAATTTCCCTTTGTAAAACTTCAATGATTGCTTCTGATTCGTCGTCTAACTCAGGGTTTGATTTTGTCTTTTCTACTTTTTGTAGAAGTGTTCGCAACTGATCACAGGTATTTATTAAAACTTGGCAAATATCTTCGCTAGGAAGCTTTTTTTCTTTACGCAAAATATCCATTAAGGTTTCTGCTTCATGAGAAATCTTAACTAAACTCTCTAACTTTAGTAAACCAGACGAACCTTTAAAAGTGTGAACTGCGCGAAAGAGGTTGTTGATTAGATCCTCATCATATTCACCATCTTGTCCATTAATTTCTTCAATAGACAAGATAGCCGATTCACAAACTTCAATCAGTTCAAAACCTTCAGGTATGAAGTCGAGTAGGAGTTGTTCTCTTCCCATAATGAAACTCAGAATTTTTCAGTCAGAGAATTGTGTTCTATTCCCGACCCAAAACCATTTGAGTTTTTGTTATTTTTCCCAAATTCTGCTGCAATGTTTTTTAGATCACCTGGTTTGTTTGTATTAATTCTTTTTTGTTTTGCTAATGATAATTTATCTTTATCTATTTTTACTAGAGTTCCCATAATTTCCATTAGGTGACCAGATTGTTCTTTTAATTCATTGGATGTAGCTGCCAATTCTTCCGATGAAGAGGCTGCGATTTGAGTTGTTTGGTCCATCTGTGTCATAGCCAAAGTAATTTGGTTGATTCCGGAGGATTGTTCTCTCGAGGCATCTGCAATAGAAGAGACAAGTTCCGCTGTTTTTTGAATGCTTGGAACAATTTCTTCAATGACTCTTCCCGCTTCTTCCGCGAGCGAAACACTATTGAAAGACAGTTGGTTGATTTCTTGGGCTGCTACCTGGCTTCTTTCTGCCAATTTTCTGACTTCATCAGCAACGACCGCAAAGCCTTTACCATGTTTTCCTGCACGAGCTGCTTCAATTGCGGCGTTTAGCGCTAGTAAGTTGGTTTGATATGCAATTTCTTCAATGATTTTGATTTTGGATGAAATATTTTTCATTGCATCCAATGTTTTAAAAACTGACTCTCTTCCTTTGGTTGTTTCATTCGCTGATTTAGATGCGATATCATTAGTTTCATTTGCTGCTTGCGAATTTTGAGTTACCGATGATGACATTTCTTCAATAGATGCAGTTGATTCTTCGATAGATGCCGCTTGTTCACTTGCTCCTTGGCTGAGTGAATAAGCGGTAGAGGATACTTGTTCTGCTGCCGTTGAAACTGTTGTTGCAATTTCTACTGCAGAGTTTAGTGCCTTGGTTATGCTGACAATAATCCAAGCGGCGATTAGGACAGAAACTATTGCAGATACAACAAAAAGACCAGCCATGAAAATAAATATTCCCTGGTAATATTCATCTGTGAGTTTATTTGCTTCATCCATATCTGCGGCAGCCATACCAGCAATATCATCAGCAATGGCATCAAATCGGTCAGCTGCAGGTCTTCCTTTTATGCTTGAAATATCTTGTGCTTGTTGCGTTAAATTTTTTAAAGCTACAACCTTAACTTCTTCAAAAGCAGCAGCATACTCGTCATATGCAACTCTAAGTTCTTTAAGTTTTGCTTTGTCTTTTTCATTACCAAGTTTTTCTAAGTCTTCAATGTATCCAAATAGTTCTGAGGCATATTTTTTTCTAGCGGTAAGCCTTTGGTTCATTAACTCCATCGTCTGATCTAGAATTAAGTTTTTTTCATTTCGTGCAAGCCAGATGAATTTAGTCCTGATTTTTTCGGAGAGTTGTACCTTTGGTGAGTAAATTAAAACTAAGTCGGTGACTTTCTGGTTAAAAATATTAACGCTATAAATACCCGATCCGGTTCCGATACCGATAAAGAAGATTAGCAAACTGAATCCGAGGATCAATTTTCCTTTGACTGTCATTGAATTTAAATTTAACATTTTGTTTTCCTTTTTTAAGATTGGTTGCTAATCGCTGTATCTAGTGCGAGTTTATCTTCGTCTTTAAGTAACTTTTCAATATTTAGTAATACTTTTACATCATCACTAACTTTAGCTATAGATTTGATAAACTGATTCCCTTGGTGTTCACCGAATTTTGGAGCTTCTTCCATATGGTTAGCAGGGATTTTAATCACTTCTTTGACGGTATCAACAATCAGGCCAATTAACTGTTGATTCACACTAAGAATGATGACACAAGTTTTATCATTATATCCTATGGATTGCATCCGAAATCGATCACGGACATCGATGAGTGCAATTACTTTTCCGCGTAGGTTGATGACTCCCTTGATAAAGGTTGGCATATCTGGAATTTCTGTAATGTTTTGCATCCCAACAATTTCTGTGATAAACTTGATTTCTATCCCATAACTTCGATCAGCAAGTGAGAAAATCAGGTAACGGCCTTCGAGAGTGTCTTCATCATCGTAGTCATCAGATTCATCGGAAAGGTTTTCCATTTCTAGGTTGTTCATTTTGCGGCCTTCGTGATTGCGAATTTTTGTATATTCGAATGTTTGTAAACAAGAAAATAGAATTCTTCTATATTAAATTGCTATATCAAATTCCAATGTGACAGAAACTTCAGATGATTGGTTATTGTAAATATTTGAATCTAATAAATTGAAATATATTTTCGCATTCATATCTTCTAATATCTTTTTAACAATCGGTAACCCAAGTCCCAATCCAAATTCTTCTTTGGAGAATCGTTCATCCACATATTTGTTTACCCGATAAAACGGTTGAAACAAAATGATTTCTTCAGATTTTTTAAAGTTTATTTGTTGAATTGATTGGTCCATTGGTGCATTTAAAATTTTAAGAGAAAGTTTTTCGCCTGCTTTCATAAATAGAACATAAATATCAGAGCTTTCTTGACCATATTTCATTGCATTAATTAGTAATTCTCTAATTGCAGTTCGTAATAAGGCAAAATGAGAATAGAATTTAGTTTCTGCACTTGTTTGTGAATTTGAGATATGAAACCTTTGGTTTTTGATAGCAGCCATATCAGAAAGAAATGATACTTCTTCCTGAATCATATTTCTGAATTCTTTAAGAGTGGTTATTTCTTTTTTGGTTTCACTGCCTTCAAAAACAATTTGTGCCTCTGCTAAAGTTTTTACTAACTTTTTAGTGCTACTGAAATTTTCTTCTAACAGATCATAAATGGGTGAGGGGATAATATGATGGCTTCCTTCTTTTTTTGCTTTTTTTATTAAGGAGCCAACTGTGGTAACAAGTGCACCTAGTCCCGATCCTTGCATTAAAGAGGTATTTAAATTGGGAAGGGCTTTCTCCATCCAATCCTTGTGATTCCCTTTTCCTTCAATTTCATGCCGCCAATTGAAGATTTTGATGATTTCTTTATGTAGGTTTTCTTCATACTGAACCACGGACCTTTCGATTTCAGATAAATCCTTATCGGTTTCTTCCTTTAGTTCCAATGCAGAAAATAATACATACTTTTCGGTGCTATTTGGTAATAAACACGGTGCAAGTTTGATCACTAATTGAAGTTTGGGCAAAGAATAACGAGATGCAAACGATGTACCTGACTCAATTACCTGAGTGAATGTATCTTTAACTGCTGCTAAAGATTCGGGAAGGAGGTCTTGAAATGATTTTCCAATACTATTTTGTCCAACTTGCAAAGGGTTTGTTTGAGAAGCTACTGCTTCTAGAATCTCTCCGCTTTCAGAGAGGAATACATAGTTTCCATCGGGTAGAGAAGAAAACAAAGCATTCGCAAATTCTCTGATTGTGGTTTCTGTAGACATTCCTACCATTTTTCCTGCTAAAACAAATTTAAAATATAAGGGAGTAGCTATCCATTATAATATAACTATAGATAAATACAAGACTAAGTATGAAAAAAAATTCATAAATTCTGAACGTAGAATCAAAATTGTATAATATGTCGTATTTCAATTCCGTTTGTTTTTTTAGGTAACGTTTTGTTCGGTTCTTCGTTAAATCAGATAGTTTGCAAGATGAGAATTCATTTTGAACCAAAGTAACTAGAAAGATTAAGGCCAAACGGACCATACACTTCCTGTAAATACGTTAATGTACTAAAAATAAAAACTCGAGTTGCTTCCTTTGGTTTCATCCTTGTACATCTACTTGCATCAAGTAAGAGTTTTTATGAATCCAATGTTCTGCAGTTTCCTTTGCCCAGGATAAATAAAAACAGCGTTCGTTATGAATTTTTTTTACCTAAGCTTGGTTCCACTAATGCCGATTATTTTTTATAAATTTTCCTTACTGATTTCAGAATTCAAGAAATTGAGAAATATTGTTAATACAAGTTTTCTTAGCTGGTTTGTTTTCTGCTGAGGGAAACGATTTAAGCTTTTTGTCTGAATTCGGAAGTCGTAATTTAAGTTCTTTTTTAAAAGCTTTCTTTATGTTTGTCTGTGTTGTCGAGTAAAATTTGAAAAATTAGAGATGTAAATAATATATTATTAAATCTAATTATTTTAAATTTATAATATTAAAACATATTTTGTAGTATCGTGTTCATAATGCAAAAAAAATTCATCCTGGTTTTGTATTAATTTTAAAATGTGTTTGCAATGGTTCAATCGAATTTAGTTGGAAAAAAAGAGATGGAAGTAAAACTAAAAGTTTTTAGAGTCAGTGGAATCAGAAAGGATTTAAAAAATGGTTTTGTATGTACTCTGAGATTAGTTTTTTAATAAGGTATATTGTTGCCTATTTATGCATTTTTGGCTTATTTTTTTCTTGTTCTACCGAGCCTGTGAAAGAAGTCAAGGTTGAGAATGACAAACCAATTGATTTCACCCAAAAAAATTGGAATGTGACACCTCAATGTTGTGATCTCCACTCTGAATTTTTAGGAGTCGTCGTACTCAGTAAAATTTGTGTATCGGATACAGAGACAAAATTAGAATTATATACTAAAGAATCTAAAAAGGTTTGTGTATTAAAAGAAGGTATGGTTTTCCGAGATGATTTAGGAACTTCTTATTCTTTTTTAAAAGCAGAGAGAGTGGGACTTTGCCCAAAACGAACTCAAATGAAAAACACTCCTTTTTCCCTCTATTTTCAAAGTATTTCCTCCCAAGCAGGTTCATTCGATTTGATTGAAGATAAAAATGCGAAACATGCTCACAAACCTTGGGTATTCGAAAATGTCGATTTAACTAAATGTGTTTGGAAATAAACTTTCTATTTAGGATCGCTTGGTCCACGCAGAACACCAACCCTTGGAAGATACAACTCCAGTGGTGATGATATTACATTTTCCCCATCCTTCGTTTACTTGTGTATACTGGACACAGTGTTTACAAAATTGATTTTTTGCGGTGGGTTCCTTTCTCTCTGGATACAAATTAAAATCAGTATCTTTTGCGTCTTGGTGGAATCCAAGAGCTTTGGCAGTGGGATCAGATTCTAAAACTGGATGTAAATCATCAGGGAAAGGTGCAGAAATTTTTTTATCTGCATATATTTGGTTTAGCAAACCAAAACCTCCCTCTAAAAGATAGAGGGAGGCCATCCAAGAGAACGATGTGGTAAAAAATTGTTTTCTTGAAGTTTTTTGCATTGTTATTTGTTCACATCAAAACGATCAAGCATCATTACTTTGTTCCAAGCAGAAACAAAGTCTTTTACAAATTTGTCTTTGCCATCGTCTGCCGCATAAACTTCTGCCACAGCTCGTAACTCTGAATGAGATCCAAAAATAAGGTCCACAGAAGTTGCTGTCCATTTTTTAGCGCCTGTTTTGCGGTCTAAACCTTCGTAAAGTCCATCTTCTAACGGAGACTTTTGCCATTTAGTCGACATATCAAGTAAATTGACAAAAAAATCGTTACTTAGGACTCCGGGACGATTTGTCAGAATTCCGTGTTTTGATTTCCCTGCATTGCCATCTAAAGATCTCATTCCACCTAAGAGCACTGTCATTTCAGGAATGGTTAAAGACAATAGATTGGAACGATCGACTAACATTTCTGTTGGTGACAATGAATTTCCAGGTCCATAGTAGTTTCTGAAGGAATCTGCTTTTGGTTCTAAAACAGAAAAGGAATAAACATCTGTTTGTTCTGGCTTTGCATCTGTCCTTCCCGGTGTAAAAGGTACAGTCAGCTTTATACCTGCTTTTTTTGCGGCTTCTTCAATTCCCGTATTTCCACCTAGTACGATTAAGTCGGCAAGAGAGATTTTGTTCCCAGACTCATTGAATTCGGATTGGATTTTTTCCAATTTTTTCAATGTTTTTGAAAGTTCTTCAGGATCGTTTACTGCCCAATTTTTTTGAGGTTCTAAACGAATCCTTGCTCCATTGGCTCCACCTCTCATATCTGTGCTTCGGAAACTTGCAGCCGATGCCCAAGCAGTTCTCACAAGCTCAGGAATTGTTAATCCTGATTTTATAATTTTAGCTTTAAGAACTTCAATTTCTTTTGTTCCAACTAACTTATGATCGACGACAGGTAATGGATCTTGCCAAATGAGTGGCTCCGTTGGTAATTCTTTTGAGATATATCGAGAGAGCGGCCCCATATCTCGGTGAGTGAGTTTGAACCAAGCCTTAGCAAAAGCGAGTTCAAATTCTTTTGGATTTTCTTGGAATTTTTTGGCGATTACTTTGTAACTTGGATCAAATTTTAAAGCCAAGTCAGTTGTGAACATAATAGGAGCATGGCGAAGTGTTTTGTCATGGGCATCCGGAACCATATTGGCACCAGCTCCATCTTTTGGAATCCATTGGATGGCACCAGCTGGACTTTTCGTTTGCACCCATTCGAAACCAAATAAGTTGTTTAGATATTGAGTGGTCCATTTCGTTGGATTTGCAGTCCAAGCACCTTCGAGTCCGCTGGTAATTGTATCTTCTGCATTTCCTTTTTTATAATTATTTTTCCAACCAAACCCTTGTTCTTCGATTCCCGCTGCTGCTGGTTCTTTTCCCACATGTTTGGATGGATCTGCTTTTCCATGAGCCTTACCGAAAGTATGGCCACCGGCAATCAGAGCAACAGTCTCTTCGTCATTCATTGCCATTCGACCAAAGGTTTCTCTGATATCTTTAGCGGCTGCTAGTGGGTCTGGGTTTCCGTTTGGACCTTCCGGGTTTACATAAATAAGACCCATTTGAACGGCCCCAAGTGGATTTTTTAATTTTCTATCACCTTCATATCGTTCGTCGGCCAACCATTTTTTTTCTGGTCCCCAATAAACAAGGTCGGCTTCCCAATCATCGGTCCTACCACCTGCAAACCCATAAGTTTTGAATCCCATTGATTCGAGAGCGACGTTTCCTGTTAAAACCATTAGGTCTGCCCAAGAGATTTTTTTTCCGTATTTCTTTTTGATAGGCCAAAGGAGGCGACGGGCTTTGTCTAGGTTGGCATTATCAGGCCAGCTATTGAGTGGTTCAAATCTTTGTTGTCCCCCACCGGCTCCTCCTCGTCCATCGGAGATTCGGTAGGTTCCTGCACTATGCCAAGCCATCCGAATGAAGAAAGGGCCGTAATGTCCGTAATCAGAAGGCCACCAATCTTGCGAGGTTTTCATCAATGTTTTGATTTCTTCTTTTAGCTGTTGGATGTTTAGGTCTTTGAATTCTTTGGAGTAGTTGTATTGTCTACCCATTGGGTTTGATTCCGCCGCGTGTTGGCGGAGGGGCGCTAAATCGAGTCGTTCTGGCCACCAAAACTGATTGGAAATGTTTTGCCGTTCCATAGAACTCGAAGGTTCTTTTGTGTCTGCTGCACCCAATGGGCTCAAAACGAGCACCAACAGGGCCATTGTAGAAATCTTTATTGTTCTCATATTGACCTTCACTTTCTAGATTCAGTATAAATTTAGATTAAATCTAGTAAATGAAAGCAAGCAAATTTTTTTAGATTTATTCTAAATTTATACTGTTGGGGGCAGAAAAACGAAATTTTGTCAAGGGGAACGGTAAAAAATTCTGAATTTGATTCTTTTTAGCCTGCGTTAGAGATCGGTAGGGCTTGGTCAGCCAGAGGCAGACGGGAGCGGACGCGGACCCCGGACGAGCTCGGCCCTTGGTTGGATTTATTTATGAACTACTCAGGATTGGGAACGCCCAATCTTTAATAATAAAAAAATCTACCTTTAAGAATCGGGAAAAGTGAAACAACGAAACAAGAGTTAACGGTTGTTATTGTTTATTAATCCAGTAACCATGAAAAATTAAAAATTTTAAAACTTTGCCTTTTGTTGGTTCTAAATCAATGGCATTGGCGGGAGGAAAATGCACCCAATCATTTTCTTTGATGGGAAATTCAGCATCATCAAAATGAATTTTACCTGAGCCAGATAAAATATATATGGCACGGGGCACCAAAGATGCGTTAGTTTTCTCTTTGAAAACAGTTCTTGATTTTGCTACAGCAATCGAAGAGGAAAAACTGCCAAGGTTTGCAATTTGTGTTTCAACGTTTTCCATTTCTGATGCCGATTTGGTGTTTGATTGAAACGCAGAGAGGGAGATGGTTTTGATTTCTGGATTCCCAACAAAGTCTTTCGTATCGACAGACGTTGTTGGTTTACAGAAAAGGTAGGTTATACCGAAAATAAAACAATAAATGATTTTTTTTGCCATAACCTACCTTTGTTTTTTTACTCGTAAGAGATGGTTACGTCTTTACAAGTTACTTTTTTTCCGTCAGCAGCAACTTCGCATTTTTCAACTTCTGTGTTGAAAGTGAATACTCCGCGATAGAAACGGTATGTGGAATTTCCAACTTGTGTCAAATTAACTGTCGAACAAGAAATGAGAAAACTAGAGGAAAGAAGGGTAAGAGTTAGTAATATTTTTTTCATAATTTATATTTCCTTCGATTGATTAATTTTTTGCACCAAGGCTCGGGTTATTCACGTAAGAACCTTCGATGTTGGCACAGTTTAAATCGTCTTGTGCAGTTACATCACAAGAATATTCATCTGAAAAAATCCAAGGACCATTTTTTACTACTGTTACTTTTCCTTTGTTACCAGATTTAATAGAATAAAGAGAAACACAGTTTGTGACAGAAGCTACTAGAAAAAGTGTTGCGAGTACTAATGTAATTTTTTTCATATTTTTTTCCTCTTAGTTAGTTAGGTCCAAACGTACACGTTTGCATTTAAGGTTTCCAGCAGCATCGGCATCACATTTAGAGATATAACCTTCAGCAGTTCCAAAAAAAGGTTGTTTCAAAACAGAAACATAAAGTTTTCCGTCAACATTTGCACTATCAATTACAAAGTATTGCGTACAATTTGCAAGACAAAGTAATGAAAATAAGATTCCAGCTAATGCTAGTTTTTTCATAGTTTCCTCAATCGATATGAATTTTTGGACTATGATAGTTTTTCCTTTCTTTTATGTCAATTGAATCGAAAATTTTTGGCAGATTGCAATTTGATTCAAAACCTTTAAGTATATCAGGAATTTCATTACAAATGAATGCGCAATTTGTATTTTTATTTTGTTGTGATGATTTTTTTTTGTTTTTGCAATAAACTGAGATTTACTAGTTATCTGTTTAGGTTTTGTCGTATGTTTGCATTAAAATAGAATAGAAAAGTTCTGTGCGGAAGATTTCTTTTCCATAACTATTGTTTGTATGGGTTACAAAACAATCCTCGGAACCAAAACTTACCAGTTCCCCGATCTAAAAGATCTTTTGGCCAAAGCCAGTCCTCATCGTTCGGGTGATGTTCTGGCAGGGATATCCGCCACGAGCCAAGAAGAGAGAGTGGCCGCACAAATGGCTCTTGCGGATGTTTATCTTTCGGAATTTTTAAATGTAGAACTTGTCCCAGCAAACAAAGATGAGGTGACAAGACTCATTTTAGACTCCCATAACAAAGAAGCTTTTGCTTCAATTTCCCATCTGACTGTAGGTGGATTTCGTGATTTTTTATTGGCGGAAACAACAGATGAAGCAGTCATATCATCGATTCGGTGGGGAATTACTCCTGAGATGGTTGCTGCGGTTTCCAAACTCATGTCCAACCAGGATTTAATCTTAGTTGGTAAAAAAATTAGAGTCATTACAAAATTTAGAAATACGATTGGATTACCAGGTAGACTCTCTGTTAGGTTGCAACCGAATCATCCTACGGATGATCCCAAAGGAATTGCAGCCAGTCTTTTAGATGGGTTACTGCTTGGAAGTGGTGATGCTGTGATTGGAATCAATCCCGCAACAGATAATATTCCCACTTCGATTGCGCTTTTAGATATGTTGGATAACCTCATTCAAAAGTATTCCATTCCTACTCAATCCTGTATTTTATCTCATGTAACTACTTCAATGGAAGTGATGAAACGGGGAGCCCCTTTGGATTTGGTATTTCAATCGATAGGGGGAACAGAAGACTTAAATAAAAGTTTTGGGATTAATTTATCTATTCTTAAAGAAGCTAGAGAAATGGCATTATCTCTTGGACGTGGAAACGTCGGCAATGACGTAATGTATTTTGAAACAGGGCAAGGCAGTGCTTTGTCAGCAGGTGCCAATCACGGGATCGACCAACAAACTTTAGAAGTACGAGCTTATGCCGTTGCAAGAGAATATTCGCCGTTATTAGTAAATACTGTCGTTGGATTTATAGGACCCGAATATTTATATAATGGAAAACAAATCATTCGAGCAGGTCTGGAAGATCATTTTTGCGGAAAGTTACTTGGGCTACCGATGGGTGTGGATATTTGTTATACTAATCATGCCGAAGCTGACCAAGATGATATGGATGCACTATTGACACTGTTAGGTGTTGCTGGTTGTAATTATATTATGGGAGTACCAGGTGCTGATGATGTGATGTTGTCTTACCAAAGTACATCCTTTCATGATGCATTGTATTTAAGGCAAGTATTGGGATTAAAACCTGCACCAGAGTTTGAGCTTTGGTTGTTAGATAGAGGAATTTTTTCTAACGAAAATGGTTTTTTGCCAAAAGAAAATCGAAACTTGAGTTTACTCGAAGAGTTAATAGGAAAGTAAAGCGAATGTCTTTTTTAGAAGAATGGAAAAAGTTTAGCCAAGCAAGGATTGGTTTAAATCGAAGTGGAAGTTCTATTTCCACCAAAGATATGTTACGTTTTCGCCTGGATCATGCGCGTGCCAGAGATGCTGTATTGCTTAGTCCCAATTTTCCAAGGTTACTCGAAAAATTAATAACGATTGGCGAAAGGAAAAAACTGCCTGTTGTATTTGTGGAAAGTCAAGTAAATTCCAAAGAAGAATATTTACTACGCCCTGATTTGGGAAGAAAATTGTCGCAGGATTCTGTTGAAACTTTGCAAAAGTTAGGTGGCGAATTCGACTTAGTATTGATTGGTGTGGATGGGTTGTCAGCAAAAGCAATCGATGAAAATTTTCTTCCTTTTGTAACCATTTTAATGGAAGAATTCAATAAAACTAGTTTTCGATTGGGACCAATTGTACTATCGAAGTGGGGACGTGTTGCCATTGGTGATGAAATTGGTGAAGTTTTGAAGGCAAAAATTTCGATCGTTGTGATTGGGGAACGTCCCGGTTTAACCTCTGCTGATAGTTTGGGAGTTTATATCACCTATCATCCGCAAGTGGGTAAAACCGATGAAAGCCGAAATTGTATTTCCAATGTTAGACCTAGTGGTTTTGGGTTTGAAAGTGCCGTGAAAAAAACAATATATCTAATCTCTGAAGTTATACAAAGAAAATTGTCTGGTGTAGGATTGAAAGATGAAATGCCACCAGAGTTTCTATTGCAATCAAAAGAAAATAGGGTTATCGGCGAGTCGCATTGACCTAGAGTCATAACCGAAAAAATAAAAATGATAAGAACAGAAGATTGACAGATTCAGTGAGTTCCTTTGATCATCATAGTAATTCCGGGAGGAATGAGGTGAAACTCCTCAACTGACGGTGCAACCGTAAATTCTCATCCTTATTTATTTTGGATGGAAAAGTCGGATCTTCCCACAAATGTATCGCCCGTAAACGATCATTCGTTCCTCAATTTTTCTAAGGGATCCCGGACAAAGAATTAGGAATTTCCCAACCTATGCGGAAACGTTTAGGTTAGAGATTTCAACGGGAAAGGAGATTTTCTTGGAAGATTTTAATTTCAAAAGTATCAATCAAGTCCAAAGTAATAGTAAACATGAAGATAAAATTTGCCCCCATTGTTTGCGAATTTTCGAATGTAAGGTTGGCTCCATAAGCCTATGCCAATGTACGAAAGTGAACCTTTCCTTAGCTGAAAGAGAATACTTGGCGACACAGTATACCGATTGCCTTTGTTATCAATGTATGGAAATACTATCCTTTGAGTATAAAATGAACCTATCTTATAAATCGATCTCTTGGCGTTTTTAAGATTTAAAATATTCTGAAGTTTTTCCTTCTATAGTTAAGTTCACCAAACGATAGTATTATTTTAATTCATTCTTTTTTTTAAAATCGTAAATTTGAATGGTAAAAAATCTAAGCTCAGGTGTTAATTAGTATTAGTTAGGTTAAACTTTTTTAGATGAGTGTTTTCTTTTTAGTCCCTTTGTTTGCATCTTTGGCAAATATAAGTTGTTTTATTGAAAATATTACACGTGATCATCGTTTCCATAGACTCCTGAGTGTTTTTTATTTTACTATTGGCATTCAGAATGCTGCCACAGCGGCCCTATGTTTTGCTTCCGATGAGACTACAGGTCTAGCGTTTTGGATCTTTCAGTGCCATTCTTTTTTTCTACTGGCTCCCGTACTTGTTGCGATCTGTTCATTTTGTACTGGGAGAAAATTAATGAATCAAGGAACCATCGGCATTGCTATCTTTGCCTTGGTAGTTGATTTGATATGTTCTTCGATACCTAAGACTGTGATTTACGGTTTTGCTAAGTTTTCTTTTGGAATGGCACCTTTAGTTACTGAAGTTGGTGGAATCCTTGGCGGCTCTGTACATTTTTTCGCCATTTTATTGTCGTTATACTTTGTTTTATTTCCTTTGGAATGGAATGTTTTTTTTGAAAGACGGACCTTTATCATTGCTTTGTGTGTTTGGTGGTTTGGACTGTTTTCAAATTTCTTGCCAATGTATGGATTTAATTTTCCTCCCCTTCATCCAGTGGTAGATGCCACTCTATCTGTCTTGTTTTCTATTTACCTAAATCGGTTTAATGCAGCAAAACCAAGTGTTTATAGTTTTATTGCTTCCATTTTGATTTCACTTGCTGTTGGTTTACTCATCGGGATTTTGATTTTAGGAATTTTGCCAAATTTTATCTATAGAGAGTTCGTGACTTCTATTTTGACTACTTTAATAAGTCTTTTGTTTTTCGCTTATTTGTTAAAGACAACTCTTCAAGAAAACAAACCTAATCTTTCGTTTTCGTTACCTCTTGAACCATTTGGATTGTCCAAACAAGAACTAAGAATTTGTGAGTTGATTGCAGAAGGACATAGTCGATCTTTTATTCGTTTGATTTTGAATGTTTCTGATGGAACTCTAAGAAATCATCTCAAAAATATTTACGGAAAGGTACTTCCTGAGTCCAATTCCACATCCAAAGACCAACTGCAACGTTTGACTGTTTTTTTATCTAAACAAAAAATCACAGACTAACAAAACATTGAACAAAATCTATAATTTTGTATATCAAAAAATAGTTCGTTATTGCTCGACACAAACTAACTCGCGATTGACGGAACATTGTTGTAGTCCTTTTCCTGCTGTAAGGGTCAAAATATCTTGAGTATAGGCATCTCCGGCATTTCCAAGTTCCGAAGCCGAGATTGTAGTCCATTTCAAACAGGCCCCATCTAAATAGGATGTCCAATCTAAATTGAGTCCCGTCCAATGGTCGGAGCTAATGGTTGTTATGGGTGTCGCTAGACTTGTTGTAAATAATCCATTGGCATTGGATGTTTCTATATTGATTCCATTTGGCCGAATATAAGCCTGGTTTGCCTTAAACACCCAATCGATTTGACCATCGCCGATATTGGCCGTGATACTGGCTCGTCGTGATATTCCATCTACGACCATAGCTTTGTAATTACCAGAACCAGGGTAGTTTGGATCCGAGTGGCAACTGGAATCAAAGTTCGATGCTTTGCCAACATTGGCAGGATATCCATTTTGAGTGATAAATATAATACATTTTAAGCAGGAAGCCTGGCAGTTGATTTCGACATCATTGATGTTTTTGTTGGAGATGGTTCCTGTGGAATTGTTCAACTTACAGTAGTTACCTTCTGCCTGCGTTGCAAAATTTACTTCGTAATTGGCACCAATAGGGATTTGAACAGGAAAAGAAAAATCTGTACTGCCAGGAGGAATCATAAGGGAAGTTTTTTGGTTTAAAATCAATGTCAATCCGCTTCCAGTTAAACCAGAAATTTTACCGCCAACAAAAAAACCTGTTTGGTTTGAAACATTCGCAGAGAAACAGAGGTGGTTTTTGTCACCTAATATTGATTTAGCGGCAATGGTTTTTGAAAAAGATTGGGAACTTACATCACAAGTATTTTCTAAATGAGGTGGAGAACAGTTTGTTATGATTCCAATCGTGAAAATGAACACATAAGCAAACTCGAGTAGGAAATGGTAAAAGTTGATTTTTTTATTTTTTTGTTGAGTTGTAATTTTTTTCCAATGATTTCCTATTCCAGATGTCCCAAGGTAGTTCTCTAAAAAGAGACATCTGGCAAAGTTCAATCCGCAATCATTCATTAGGAATGGCTACATATCCTTTCAAAAGCGAAGATCTTTGGGGTTGGTCAACAATAAGCAGTGATTGGACTTCCGCACAGAGAAACTCTTTTTCATTAAAACTAAAATTTGTTTTCAATGTATGTAAACCTGCCAAAGGAATCCCAATATCTAAATCAACGGGTGGTGCAATGGACTCAGGTAAACTTCTTGGGCTAATGACACTTAAATCTAAATGCAATGATTTTCCATCAATGGGAAGATTGTAATTTGCAGTGATTTCAATTTTGTCACCAGACTTTGTTGTTTCAAAACAATGGTCTGAACAATTTCCAAATGTACTTGGTGATTTGATCGCATCTGCGCATTTCCTCGCATGTCCGATTCTTAATTCTTTTGAAGTGATTCCAAATTCATTTTTTGCAACTACGAGCACTTTATACTTTTTGTCTGAATCGCAAAGGTAAGTATGCCCTGAAAAATTACTGGCTGTTCGTTTTAAAGTATCTAATGCATTGGTTACAGTTCCATCAGAGTTTAATTCCATATTTTTTTTCCCAAAATAGAGAGAGATTTCTGTATTTGCAGGAACTGGTTTCTGAAAGCTAATGCTTGATTTTTGAAATTGTAACAAGCCTTTGGTGGAGTATGGGTCGTCTGCCGGATTTGCAGGATTTGTGATATAAGTAATTTCATTCAGAAGAGGAGGGCTTTGAGGGATCTCACCTGTTCCAATGGGTGTTTCTATTCCCACGGAGCCACCTTGGTTACCTCCTTGTTTTAATGTGGTGTTGGATTCTGTTGCCAGTAGGATTGGAACTAAATGAGTTTCAGCACCAGCAGAAGTTCTCTCACATCTAAGTGAAAAAAGGGAAAACACTGTTATAGTTAAAACCGGTAAGTTCCAACGTAGAAACTGAATGGTCCTTTGGCGAAGCCTGTCAAATTGTCGATATGTTGGGTTGGGTGTTTTCATGCTCCCAAACTAACATAGAATGACCATTTCTCCTATGTCCTGGATGTCATTAAGTCCGTTCCGAGACCTATCCCAAATGTCATGTTTTTAGTAAAACACCAGATTCGCACTTTTCTTTATACCTAACCGATTGCTTCACCTTACTAACTTTCCCCGATTTGAAGATTATTTTATATACTTTCCTCTTTAGCTAACTATTATGATTGCAATCAAATCTCCCCTTGTTAATAGTTTCCCAAATGGATAACTATCAAAAACCTAACCTCTTGCTCTATTACCACCCTCTTGCTTCCTTCTGCCATAAGGTTCTAATTGCTTTGTATGAAAATGGCACTGAGTTTGAACCCAGATTGGTGGATTTTTTGGTAGAAGAATCTAGTGCGGAACTTTTTGCTTACTGGCCTGTCGGTAAAATTCCAATCCTTCGCGATAGATTCAGAGAGAAAACGGTTCCTGAAACCACGATCATCATTGAGTATTTACATAAATTTTACCCAGGAAAGGAAACCCTCATTCCCAGTGATTTTGAATTGGCATTAGAAGTAAGGCTTTGGGACCGTTTTTTTGATCATTATATAAGTGAACTTGTTCAGAAAATTGTAGTCGATCGATTGCGACCTGAAGGCCAAAGGGACATACTCGGTGTCGAACAAGCCTACCAAAAACTTCCTATTTCGTATGGAATGTTGGAAAAACAATTGGAATCTCGGAGTTTTATAGTTGGTGATCATTTTAGTATGGCAGACTGTTCTGCGGTTCCTGCTTTATTTTATGCGGATACTCTTTTGAGTTTTAGAAACACATATCCTAAACTTACTGCATATTTTGAGAGATTATTAGATCGGTCTTCCGTCAAACGAACAATAGACGAAGCAGAACCTTATTTTTATATGTATCCGTTATTTGATAAAATTCCAAAACGATTCCTAAAAGAAAAAAAGTAAGGACTTTTATTTACCTGCGAAAACTATGAATTCATTCCGTTATGAAATATAATTCTCAAGGTTTAGAACATATTTTCCATGCTCTCGCTGACCGTAGTCGATTGCAAATGGTGGAACGATTGAGTTTTGGTCCTGCCTCAGTAAAGGAATTAGCGGAACCATTGGAGATGGCACTACCTTCAGTGTTAAAACATTTAAAAGTTTTAGAAGAAGGTGGCATAGTTTTTTCTGAAAAACTTGGTAGAGTTCGAACCTATAGATTGGATCCAAAGCAACTAATAGGAATTGAATCTTGGATGGAAGAAAGAAAGGCAAGTTGGAATCGTAGTTTTGATCGTTTGTCTAATTTTTTAATCGAATCATCAAATGACAATTCCGACGGAGAATAAAATGAAAGGAACACAAGTTAGAAATTCAACTTTTACCATCGAAAGGATTTTGCCTGCATCTAAAGAACGAGCTTTTGCTGCTTGGTCTAATCCAGAAGCCAAACGAAGATGGTTTGCTTGTCATGATGAATGGAAAACTGTTGAATTTGGTTTGGATTTTCAAGTCGGTGGAAAAGAAACCAATTTAGTTTTAACTCCATCGGGAAGTCGTCATGTATTTGATGCCACTTATTATGACATCATACCTAACGAAAGGATAGTGTATGCTTTTGGAATGTACGTAAATGACATCCGAATCTCTGTTTCCTTGGTAACTGTACTTTTTGAGTCAGAAATCATTGGAAGAACAAAGATGATATTTACAGAACAGATTGTACTCTTACAAGAACCTACAACGGATGGATATTCTACGGAAGAGGAAATCCGTGGTCGTGTGGAAGGAACAAACGCTGCTTTTGACCGATTGGTGAAAGAATTTACCTAGGTCCTTGGTTTTAGGAACCTAGGTCTTTCCATCGGGCTTTCATTCGATTAATGAATCAAACTGGATATAAAAATTCGTAAAAAGTACCATTGACCGTAGGGATTCGGATATTTATGACATCATTTCCTTCTTCCATTTCTAAAAATTGGGAAAACGTTTTTTCTGGTTTATAAAAATATTTGGATCTTGCTTGGTCTAAGGCTTGCAAGGCATTCTGAATGTTGGTTTCCTTAGATTCATTGGTTTGGTAGAGTTGAAATAGTTGGCGATTTTTTATGGAAGCCGGCAAGGAACACTCCCAACAGATTTCTTCTTCGATAGATAAAATTTCGTCATAAAGCTCAGAATTTTTATTTGGTCCTCCGAGAGCCGATAAAGTTTCAGAAAGTTCATAATATTCTTCCAAAAGCGATTCAATGTATTCCATTAGTTTCTAACCTCAATAAGAACAGAATACTAGGGAGGTAGGACAAAATAAGGTCCTCCCGAGAGATTGAATCAAAAATCTGAAATTAATTCACAAAAAAATTCTAAAAAATATCATATCCTCGTATTATTCCTAAGAAAACTGGATTTTATTTCGGTTCGGGAATTTTGATCCGGCCTTTTTCTGCATAATAAGGGGATTGTACGAAATGTTCTTTGAAAACTCTCATATAAAAAAAACCAAAGAAAATCTTTGGTTACGCTAAAATTTTTAGTGATTGGTTCAGGTTATTATAATACAAATAAAAAGAAACTTTATATGACAAATTCTACTTCCATTTCCCAAACATCCCTAAAAGAAAAAGTTAACAAGAGCAAGGCGATAGGTATTAAGGGCCAACTTATGTTATTTATATTTTTGGTCCTTTCAATTGTTCTGTCCTTTATCTTTTATATTTCTTATACAACTGCAAAAGAGCAAGTTTTGAATGTTGGCGAGGAAATGTTTACCAATGTCCTAAAAGATGCAGTTGGACTTGTGGATGCTTTAAACGAAAGGGTTAAGGCAGGTGACATGACTTTGGAAGATGCACAAGAGATGGCAAAAACCTATATAGTTGGACCTAAGATGCCTGATGGAAATCGCGATATTTCCAAAACCAAAATGTCAACCAATGACTATATGTATCTCTGGGGAATCACGCCGGAAGGGATTGCAACTATGCACCCTTTTAATATTGAAGGTGCTAATATTTGGGATTATCAAATCGAAGGAAAGTACACAGTGCGTGATACTTGGGGAAATCCAAAAGCAACAGGATATCCACTACGCGAAATTTGGCAAAACCCTGGTGAACCTATATATACTTTTATGGCTTACCAAGCATATTATAAACCTTGGAACTGGGTGATCGGTGCTGGTGGTCGGGAAGAGATCATATACCAAAGACGATTGCGCGGAATGCAGACGATATTTTTAATTAGCGCTGTAATTAGTTTAGCCTTATCGATGTTATTTTCCTATATTCTTGCTTCCTTTATTGCAAAAAGAATTCAGAAAATCAAATTTGTAGTGGAAAAAGCAAGTGAAGGTGACCTCCGCGAAAAAGTAGATTTAGCCTTTAAGGATGAGTTTGGGATTCTTGGAGATGATTTTAATAAAATGGCAACTAACCTGCGCGAGATGATGAAACATGTATCCAAATCATCCGTAAAAGTTGCAGAATCTGCAAAAGAAATGTATACAAGTGCGGAACATTCTTCTGCTGTTGCTGGAAGCATTGCTAAATCCATCCAACAAGTTGCGGTAAGTACAGAATCACAGTTAGTTGCGTTTACAGAAAACAAACGTGCAATGCTTGAAAACTCGCAAGCTGTGGCAAAAATAGCGGAGTCTACTGCAACGGTTTCTGATTTGGCTAATGGTGTTTTGGAAAAAGTACAGGAAGGAAGAAATGTAATTGGAACTACCATCAAACAGATGTCGGTTGTAAACTCATCAGTGAGTGGAATTTCTAGCAGCATACATGTATTAGGTGAAAATTCAAAAGCTATTGGTCAAATAGTAGAGACTATTAATCAGATCGCAAGCCAAACTAATTTATTAGCTCTCAATGCAGCGATCGAAGCTGCAAGAGCTGGAGAACAGGGAAGGGGGTTTGCTGTAGTGGCAGATGAAGTTAGAAAGTTGGCAGAAAGATCTGAAGATGCAACAAAACAAATAAGTGTATTAATCGCAGAAATCCAAAAGAATACAACTTCAGCTGTTGCTATGATGGAGAATGGTAGTAAGGAAGTGGACCAAGGTGTTACAATGGTCAACGAAGTGGGACAAACATTTGAAAGGATCGCCGGCTCTATTGAAAAAGTAACTGACGAAATGCAAGGAGTTTCTGCCACTACAGAAGAAATTTCCGCTAGCACTGAAGAATTAAATGCATCAACCGAACAACTTGCACAGATTTCCAATGGAATTTCCGATAGCACACAAGCCATCGCCGCTTCTTCTGAAGAGCAACTTGCTTCTTCCGAAGAAGTTACTGCAGCTGCAAATAATTTGGGTATGTTGGCTGATGAGCTCAAGTCAGAGATTGATAAATTTAAAATATAAAGGAGTTTGAAAATATAATATGTTAGTTTTAAAACTCCGTAAGATTCAAATAAGTGTTTTTCTTGTTTTAGTAGTTGCTTTTGTTTTTCTTATTAAACCAAAAGATGAAGGTTCTTCTTATACAGAATATTTTTCTAAACTTAACAATGAACTAAAAACAAATGGATTTGGAAAACCGGTAGTGCTTTTGGATTTGGACCGGTTGAATGAAAATTTATCCACACTCTCCAAAAATATCCCACCGCCTTTACACTATCGTATTGTTGTAAAGTCTCTACCATCATTGGATCTCCTTCGCTATATTACAAAATTTACAAATACCAATCGTCTGATGGTTTTCCATTCGGGTGACATTGTGATGTTACTTAGCGATCCGGAGTTTTCTTCGTTTGATATTCTTCTTGGAAAACCGATGCCAGCGCGTGCTTTAGAAGATATTTATCAAAAAACAAAGGTGGACCGGTTTCAAAAAATTCATTGGTTAGTGGACACGGAAACAAGACTCAACCAATATTTAGAATTTGCAAAATCGAAAAATATAAAATTACATTTGGTTTTGGAAATCGATATAGGCCTGCATCGTGGAGGGTTTGGCAATCCCACGGATACAAATACCGTATTTTCTATGGTCCAAGAAAATTCTAAAAACTTAGAATTTGATGGTTTTATGGGTTATGAACCACATGTCGCATCTGTACCAGTTTTGTTAGGTGATAAGAATGAGGCCATAGAAAAAGAGATCCAATCCTCTCTAGTTAAATATGAAAGATTTGTAAGTTTAGGTAAAAAATCTTTTCCTACTTTATTTTCTAAGGAATTACTTTTGAACGGTGGGGGAAGTAAAACCTACAGGTTTTATCAAAAGAACCAACAAGTTGTAAATGATGTCTCGGTTGGCTCGGCCCTTGTGATGCCTACTGATTTTGATGTGAGTACACTCACAGAACACAAACCTGCTTTTTTTATTGCGGCACCTGTTCTGAAACGATTAGAAGGAACCACCATTCCTTTTTTAGAATCTTTTTCCTTTTTATTTCCTTTATGGAATCCTAACTTACAAGTTACGTATTTTACTTATGGCGGAGCCTATCTTGCCAAAAAAGAATCACCTAAGGGTCTATTTGATAATAGCCTTTATGGGGCCAGTACGAATCAGGGAATTTTAAATGGAAGTATTTCCACTGGATTACAACCTGATGATTACGTTTTTTATCGACCAACACAAAGTGAAAAGGTGATGGCGGAGATGGGAGAAGTGGTTCTTTTGCGAAATGGGAAAATTATAGGAACCTGGAAGTGTTTTATCAACTAGTATAAAGAGTGTTTCTATATACTAGTTTTTGATTTTGTAATGGTTAATTTTCTTTAAAAAATTCCCACATAACATCGTTTGCTTTGATGGCATTGGATGGGGAAGCAGAACCAAAGAATAGGGAAGGTTTTTTGCCACCAGGCCAAGAATGTCCTCCCTTTTCAGTGATACAAAGTTTTACCTTCACACCCTCTTTGCATTCGCTATATTCATCGCAAGTCACACCAGGTTCTTCAAAAACTCGTTTGGGTTTTGGGTTACACTGGTTGTAATTGACCCATTTGGATATGGATTTAGGAACAGAAATAAAGTCGGTAACAAGTGATCTATCCTTGAAACTATCTCCTGCGCCACCGTAAAATAAAACTTTATCATCATCTTTTGCATGAATATGCAAAACAGAAATTGGTTTGGACGGATTACAAGAAATTGTATTATCGGTTCCTGCAACAGTGGCGATGGCCGAGAGATTGTCCGTCATTTCACAGGCAAGTCGATAGGTCATCATGGCGCCATTGGACATTCCTGTTGAATAAACTTTGGATTTGTCAATATGTAGTTGTTTGGTGGTTAGATTTAAAACTTCTTTGATAAAACCAACATCATCGACTTTTTTATCACGAGCTTCTGCGCAACAATTTCCTGCATTCCAGGTAGCGATTTTTCCAGATTTGTATTTGCTATAACCATTGGGAAAAACTATGATATGCCCATTTTCTTCTGATTTGGAAATTTGATGGTAGTATTCTTCGTTTGATTGAATTTCCATATCACCACCACCACCGTGTAATACAAAGAGTAATGGAGTTTCTTTGTTAGGTGAATATGACTTTGGTACGTGTACTTTGTAATATCTTGGAATTCCGCCAAAAGGAAAGGTAAAGGTATAATCACCGGGAGATTCAATCTTTTGGGTTATATCCGTAGATGCAATGGGTGCTGGTTTTTCTTCCATTTTTTTTAGAAATCGTTCTTGGATTTTACCGCGTAACCAACCACGGGAACAGGAGGCAGTGGAAAAAATGATGAGGGCAAGGAGGACAAACCATAGAGCTATTGAGTTATATTTCATATAAGAACCTTCATTTCGGAATTCGACCCGAGTTTTCTATAAAAAGTTGCAGATACTTTTAATATCAATACCAAAACGATAGTGACAAAATAAGAAACCGATGCAAAAGGGAAATTTGGTTTTATGAAGTTAAATTTCCAATTTTGCCAAAATTTCTAAGGATCTGATTTTAGCATCCGTATCATAAACGGAAGTGACCGTCATCAGTTCATCGGCTTTGGTTTCCTCGAGAACCTTTTTTATTCCCACCTTAATTGTGTCAGGTGCACCTACTACAGAATAAGATAACATCTGGGAGGCCATTTGTTTTTCTTGAGGGGACCAGTAGGAGTCTATGTCTTCGATGGGAGGCGGAAAGGTGCCCCTTGCATTTCTGAGGATACGAGTAAAAGATTGTTGGGAACTTGTGAAAAGAAACTTTGCTTCTTTGTCTGTATCAGCTGCAATCACATTCACTCCTACCATTACATAGGGTTTGTCTAGATAGACAGACGGACGAAATTGTTTTCGATAAATACTGATGGCTTCCATAAGAGCCCCTGGCGCAAAATGAGAAGCAAAAGCATAAGGAAGTCCAAGGATGGCAGCCAGTTGGGCTCCAAACAAACTGGATCCCAAAATCCAAACAGGCACATGAGTTCCCATGCCGGGAATGGCACGAACCTGTAATTGGTTTGCATCATCTTCAAAATAATTCAGTAGTTCTTTAACATCTTCTGGAAAAGATTGTGCACTCATGGAATCTCTACGTAACGCTCGTAAGGTGAGTTGGTCGGTTCCTGGAGCACGTCCCAAACCTAAATCGATCCTTCCTGGATATAAACTTTCTAATGTCCCAAATTGTTCGGCAATCACAAGTGGGGAATGGTTAGGTAACATGATTCCTCCGGCACCGATTCGAATGGTTTTTGTATTTCCTGCCAAATGACCAATGACCACAGAAGTGGCTGCACTCGCAATGGCCGGGAAGTTATGATGTTCTGCTACCCAAATGCGGTGGTAACCCAAACTTTCTGCCGCTATCGCAACCCGAACTGAATTGGCGAGAGCGTCTTTGGGTGTATTTCCTTCGTTGATAAAAACTAAGTCTAAAATCGAAAATTTTGCCATTACGATCACAATCGCTTTTTGCTCTCTCACGTGTAAATGTGTAAAAAAAATAAATCATGTTTTGTATAAAAAAAAAATTACATCTGTTATATGTATTTTTTAATTTTGAAGTTTTATTTGATAAAAAATATATCAAAAAATATAGAATATAAGTCTAAGTAAATTGTAAAACTATAATCCTTCATTATTTATGTATGAATAAAATTTAAGAATGTGTCTGTATAAAGAAGTTTAGAATCAATATCGCATGAAAGTAACAAACCCCAAACTAAATACTAAGGAAAAAATGCTGATCCAATCTGTTTTCGTTTTTGAATCAGATAAAGAAGAAAAACAAACTCTTCCTTTTTATGCGGATGGATTTCCTGGAATTGTTTTTTTTCATTCTAAAAAACCGGTTACAGTTTATGTTGGTTCTGCATCCAAAGTGATGGATCCAGTTTTTGTTTATGGTCAAACCATTGAACCAATACAAATAGAAATTAATGGTCCCTTTTTCTTTGTGATGTTACAACTTTTTCCTGCGGTTGTAGAAACATCGTTGGGAATTCCTGCGACGGAACTCACCAATTCTTGCTTTTCCATACCATCTTCCGATTGGATTGAGGAACCTAACTTTCAATTGTCGATTCAGGAATTTTCTTCTGCTCGCGCTCACACCGCGTTGGTAAATTTTATTCTGGAAAAGGGTAAGTCATTTCGGCCAGACCCCATTTTACAGGTTTGTATTGAGGAAATTTTGGAGGAAAAAGGGAACTGCGAAATTGGAAAGTTATCAAAAAAACATGGGTTGTCAGAACGTACATTACAAAGACGATTCCAAAATTATGTAGGCCTTACTCCTAAACAATTTTCTACCATCATTCGATTTCAATCTAGCTTGCGTGAGTTAGATGGTGAAAATAAATCTAAATTAACTGATGTTGCTTATGTGAGTGGGTATTCTGACCAATCGCATTTCATTCGCCAATTCAAATCTTTTACCAAAGAAAAACCGTTTCAATTCCGAGAAAAAATTTAAACTCTGTCGGGTTTGTTCAATTTAAATCTTTAAGTTTCTTGTATTCTTAAATTTATGAAACCTAAAACACTTATCATTGGATCCAGTGGAAAAACTGGATCAAGAATCTTATCTAAATTGAACCAAGCAGGTTATCCTGTCCGATTGGGTTCAAGAAAAGCGGAACCAACCTTTGATTGGGAAAAACCAGAGGGTTGGGAAGATGTCCTCCAAGGGATAAACCAAGTTTACATTAGTTTTCAACCTGATTTAGCAGTGCCTTCCTCTCTCGAAGCCATAAAAACTTTGGTTCAGGTCTGCCGATCAAACCAAGTAAAACGTTTGGTATTGTTATCCGGTAGAGGAGAGCCAGAAGCGAGGGCCTGCGAACAAATCGTTCAAAACTCCGGATTGGAATGGACCATCCTTAGGTCGAGTTGGTTCCTACAAAACTTTAGCGAAGGAATGTTTTTAGAACAAATTTTAGAAGGGAGAGTATTATTCCCAAAAGTAGCAGCTAAAGAACCGTTTGTGGATTTGGATGACCTTTGTGAGTTGGCATTTGCTTCACTTGTCACCGACAAACATAAAAACAAACTGTATGAACTAACAGGTCCAGAACTTGTCAGTTTTAAAGATGTGTTTGAAACCATTGCGGAAGTTACAAACCAACCAATATCATTCGAAGAACTCCCATTAGATGATTATTTGGTTACTTTAAAAAGCTTTGGCCTTCCTGAAGATGTGCTTTGGCTTATTTCGTATTTGTTTCGCACTGTCCTTGATGGGAGGAATGAATCTGTGGTTAACGATTTAGAATTGGCACTAGGTCGAAAGCCAAAAGACTTTCAAACCTATGCCAAAGAAACAGCCAAATCTGGAATTTGGAAAATACAGGAAAGAGTCAGCTAACTCTAATTTGATGATTCGGCGGGGTATCCGCCGTAGGTCATTTTACCTGTTAAATAAATCGGACTTTTTTGTTCAAAAAGTATTCGGGTATTGAGTTTGGATTGGATTTCCTGGAGTGTTTGTGATGTATATAATCCACTTGCACCATCCACAATCAAAACATAATGGTAGGAAGAATTTGGATTTTCATCCAAGTCCAAATCATCCCATATATGTAAAATATTTCCAGAACCAATTTCCCGATTTCGATCAGGAGTGACTACGACCTCATTAACTTCTTGGTTAGGACTGGTAGGAATACCTTGTTGATAAATTCTTTTTTCAGAAATCAAAACGGTCTTTGTTAAATCAAAATGATTTGGCAGATAAATTTCTGTTGGTGCATCCGAATACCTTCCTTTCCAAACTACCAACTGGAATCGTTTTCCGACAAAGTATTTTGGTTCGGTTTCACCAGGTTTGATTGCCGCCCAAGAAAATACATTATTCCAAGTATCAAATCCTACCGTATTGTAATGACTACTTATGATTCGGCCTTGGGACTTCCGTAAATACCCACGTTCTATTGTGTAATTGTTTACATTGAAACTGGTTCCGTAATTTCCTACCACAGAAAAGTCTTCTTCATTCCATGCATCTTTTGTGGTAACAAGTTTGTTTGGATTACCATTCATATATTCTGCATGGTTGTTGTAATAATAATCCCAATGCCACTGGGTTCCGGATACTAAGGGATTGTAAAAATCAGCGAATCTAGATTTGGAAGTTTGGTTTCCATCAGAAATTTCCATCGATTGGTAAATGGCACTAATCATCCGAGGAGTGTCCTTTGCTCCTGTGCCTTTCAACCACATTCCAAACTCACTTAGGAAAACTGGAATTTTTAAAAATCTAGACTCCTTTCTGATTTCATCTAAGTATTTGAAATACGTTGCGTTATCAATTCCTGTAAGATCTGTTCCCATCCGCCCTGCATCATAAAAGTGTGAATTAAAAACAAAACCAGGGCCAGGTGGAGAAAGTAAATGTCCGCCTCCTGTTGCGGGTGCAATCGCCGAACCTACGTTTGTATTCCAGAATACAAGAGGTTCCGCAAATACCCATTTATTTTCCCATCCATTTTGATTTAAGATAGTTCTTACCTTTTTATACATTGGCCATAGTTTTTGATTGTCCCACTGCGCTGGGGTTAAACCTTCCATTCCCCCATCCACAGGTTCATTCAATGGATCAAGGCCAAGGACGTAAGAAAATTCTTCTGCACTTAGTTTCTCTTTGAGATACGCTACAGTTTTTCCAATTTGCCAAAGATATTCGGATTGTATGTTCCTAGTTCCAAGTGTTGTCGATAGAGGGGCATTGTTCCAAAAATTACGAAAGGCGCGGCGTACTGCTTCGTTTGTTAAATTGTTTTGGCTCCAACTTGCACAAATGATTCCACAGTATTCGTTTGGATAATTTCCTCCTTTGGTAATCCATGCCGGTGCGCCGTTTCCAGTAAACCATGAGTTTTTATTAAAGAGATGGCGTGAAAACAAATCTTGGTGGTAATCCAGTAAGATATACATTCGTTTGGCGGTAGCTTTTTTGATTTGGTTTACGACAGCATCTAGGTAATTGTAATCGATAGTGTCTACAGCAGGATGAACTCCTTCCCATGCAATCGTATAACGAATGATATTTGAACCCGTAGTTTTCCCAAGTCTCGAATAGGCAATCTCAGCATCGGTTTCATTGGCAAAAGGTTTGAATCCGTGTTGTGCGAGTTTCATATTTCCTGAAATATTATATCCTCGGAAAGATACCTCGCGTCCAAGACCATCTACAAAAATTTGGTCCGTAAATTGGTTATTCGTTTTTTCTGAAATCGAAATTTCTCTTTCTTGCGATGTTAGATTGTAATCAAAACTATGTGGGGAATTCACCGTTTGGACAGTCTTAGAAAGTCCCAAGGAACCAATTCCATTAGATTCTGATTGTCCACTCCCACCTGACAAAAGTAAGGAGAGAAATACCTGCTCCGTATTTTTTGCCTGAGTACAGGACAGTGTGATTAGTAAACAAAGTGAGGTAAAGATCGACCTCAAGGTTTGTTGCGGTTTCCAGTTAAATTTCATAGTTCCTCGATTCGCATTCCTTTTCGAATGGATTTGGTCAGTTGGGCCAGGATGATCGACAATTGTCGATTAAAAAAATGACACTAATTTACCATAAATATGAAAATGGTTCTTAACTGATTCGGAAAATTTGAAAAGAGGCGAGTTGGCGGGTCGGAAATGGAGTGCTTTACGAAGATTGAATCATTGAATCCAAGAAATTTGTCCTTTAAATGGGTAGAATCCCCTTTCTTTGTAGTGAAATCCTGAACACTGGTCTATAAAAATCGACATATGTCGATTAAATTTCTTGCCATATTTTTAACACTGTTTAGACTTATAAACCGAATTTGGTTTTGGACCTATCCTATGTAAGTCGCAAAACCTAAGCGAAAAACCGTTTTATTTAGAAATTTAGATTCGGAGAAAGTATATGAATTCCAAAAGAGAATCCCGAGTGCGCTTGGGTTTTACCATTGTTTGTAGTTTTCTGGTATTACATTGTTCTGACCAGAAACCATCCCCATCACCCATCCTTGGACTCGTGAACACAGGAACCACTGATAGTTCCCAGTCAGATTTGGTAAGCTCGTCTGGAGTGAGTCGAGCAATAGCACCATCGCTTGGTTCATCGCCCTATTTAGTCGGTGCGGGAATTTATGACATCACAGGCCCGGCAGCAGAAGTAGGGATGATGGGATTTGCAGAAAGTGCACAAAAGACAGAAGGGATTTATATGCGCCTTTGGTCAAGGGCCTATATCATTGGAGATTCATCCAAACGAGTTGTATTTGTCAGCGCTGACTTAGGAATGATTTTCCAATCCATCAAACAAGCGGTGAGTAAAAAAATTGCTTTGGATTCTGAACTTTCACCATATTACAACGAAGCCAATGTTTTATTGTCTGCCACACATACGCATAGCGGTCCTGGTGGGTATTCGCATTATTTTTTATACAATGCCACCACTGCTGGTTTTATTAAAGAAAATTATGATGTGATTGTGGATGGAATTTATCGTTCGATCAAATTAGCTCACCAAAACTTGGTTCCAGGAAATGTTTACATCAACCAAGGAAACCTAACAGATGCTAGCAAGAATCGCTCGCCTGTTGCTTATGATAAAAACCCAATCAGCGAAAGAAATTACTATGCATCGAATGTTGACCAAACAATGACATTGCTAAAGTTAGTTTCTGCCGACGGTAGAGAACTTGGAATGGTTAACTGGTTTGCGGTACATCCCACCAACGTGGGTCCAACCAATAAATTGATTGGTGGTGATAATAAGGGGCTTGCCTCTTATTTATTTGAAAAATCCAAAGGAGCCAATTATTCGTCCAACCAAACCTTTGTGGCAGCTTTTGCCCAATCGAATGCAGGCGATGTGACACCAAACCTTTGGGGTCCCGCTGATGGTGTGAATGATTATGCGCGCCAAAATATCATAGCAGAAAAACAGTTTAATAAAGCTCAGTCTCTTTATACCTCGGCTAATACTCCAGTGACTGGTCCTGTTGACTTTCGTCATACCTATGTTAACTTCTCCAATTTGTATATCAGTAGTATAGGAACCACTACTTGTCCTGCGGGAATGGGAGCATCTTTTTCTGCCGGTAGTGTGGAAGACAACGCTGTGTCTGTTGATTTTTTTGATGAAGGAACCACAGTAGATTCCCTCGATTGGAATACGAATACTGCCGATGCATTTAAAGCCAGTTTCCTTGGCGGATTTCTCGGTGTTTTATGGCCAACTTCTGTCAGTGAAGCCTATAAACTTTGCCATGCTGAAAAACCAGTCTTGATTCCTACTGGTGTTGCCAGTTTTGATGGAAATCCGTGGACTCCTCCAGTGATTCCTATGCAGATCATTAAAATTGGAAACTTAGCGATCCTTGCCATTCCTGCAGAAGTATCCACTATGGCAGGCAGAAGGCTTCGTTCTCTTGTGAAAAATGTTTTGGAAAACGATTATACTGTGATTGCTGGACTTTCCAATTCTTATACTTCGTATCTCACAACAAGAGAAGAGTATTCTTCACAACAGTATGAAGGTGCATCTACACAATTTGGACCGAATACTTTACTAGGATACGAACAAGAATTTGGTAAACTAGCAAGTGCTATGCGAAGCGGTGCAAGTTCACCTGCGGGTCCTACTCCACCAGACCTAACAAATTACCAAGCTACTTTTCAAACGGGAGTTGTATTTGATGATGTCCCTCTCTTTAAAAGTTTTGGAAATGTTGTGACACAGCCCGCAGCCTCCTATAGCAGTGGGGCCACAGTGAATGTTGTATTTTGGGGAGCTCATCCTAAAAACAATATGCTCATCGGTAGCAGTTTTGTGGATGTGGAAAAACAAAATGGATCTTCTTGGACGGTGGTAGCAAGGGATTACGATCCATCTACCACTTACAAGTGGCAAAGGGATGGAATTGCTTATTCCAAAATCAATGTTTCCTGGAAAACATCTTCCTTCCCATCCGGAACTTATCGAATCCGCCACAGGGGCCATTGGAAATCAGGATGGACTGGAGCCATCTCTGCTTACCAAGGAGTCACAAATCAATTCACCGTACAGTAAAATCTGAACTATCACTCACCTGGCCTTAAAAAAGGTCAGGTATTTTCTTTGCAACGGGATTGACTAGGGATGATTTTCTAGAAGGCTCGTAGTATGGATAAATTGGTAGACGCATCCTTATCCCCTGACCTTGCTTCAAGGCCTTTTAAATTCACTAGCAAACAAGGTAGAAATAGGCGCACAAGACTTTTGACCATTGCCTTAGAATTTCTTCGCGAGAAATCTCCTGAAGAGATTAGTTTTGCTGATATCTGTAAAGAAGCGAATATCCCAAGGCCTTCTGCCTATCATTTTTTTCCTAATGTAGAAGCCATATTTCATGGAATCAGATTGTTACATTCAGAAAGTTTGATTGAAAAATCACTTTTGTTGAAACGTGAAACCTTTGTTAGTTGGGAAAAGCATATTGAACGTTCTATCGATGTGGCCGTAGAAGTGACCAATAAGGAAATTGCATTCCCTCGTTTGATTTACGGTTATAGGATGAGTAACCCGGAGATGCGCCAAGTAGGTCAAGAATTAGATGCAAAACTAGCAAACCTAGCAAAACTCGGGCTCATGGATCGGTTCGAACTGCCAGAATTAGACCAAGCGGATCAAATCTTTGGTATTGCGTTTTCGATTGCAGACTCTTTATTAAAACTCTCTTACAGGACCTACGGGGATTTTACTCCTTGGATGGTGGGAGAAACAAAAAAAGCAACCATATCGTATTTAAAAAACTACTTACCAGAAATCTGCAAACCGAAATAGGAAATTGATCCTGAAAGTTTCGGGTTATACAGACTTCATTCCAACGTAGGCGTATTCTGTTACTGTTTGGATAAATTTTTCCATTTCTTTTAGATCGTTTTTCATCTGCAAACGACCTTCCAGAAATAACATAGCAATACCATGAATCATTGCCCAAGAGGCTAAGGTTTTTTCTCTAGTATTTCCTTTTTCTAAATGACCTAGGTTTTGTCCCATTCGGATGATTTCGTGTAACTGGCGATAGGTTCTTCTGGAAACTGCAAGTAATTTGGGATGGGTTTTTACATCCACTCCTGTCCCACCAAACATGATTCTTGCGAACTGTCTATTGGCCATAATAAATTGGAAGTAGGTCCAACCAAGAGCTAGGTATCTGCCCTTAAAATCTTTATCTGTTTTTTGTAATTCGTTTTGGTAGGTTTCAAAATACTTTTGAAAACCGATCTCGGCAATCGCAGCAAATAAGGCATGTTTGTTTTCAAAATGATGGTAACTTGCGACATGACTCACACCGGCATGTGCCGCAACCTTGCGAAGTGATATATCTTCTAAAGAAGTATTTTCTAAAAGTTCCACACCTGCTTGGATGAGGGCATCTTTTACATTCACTCCTTTATCTTTGGAAGGGCGACCCACTGTCTTTGTTTTCTTTGGTAAGGATTTTTTTTTCGAAACCGCCATTTCCCCAATTCTACGTTTCAGTCTTTTAGTGACTAGTGTTAATTACCGGTGGTAATTTTACGGCTTGCCTAAGTTGAATAAAATATTACCAATGGTAAATTATTCGGATTTAAGGATTTTTTACGAGTATGAATACAGCATTTTCACCTATTTCCATTGGAAACTTAACACTCCCCAATCGTTTTATTATGGGATCCATGCACCTGGGTGTGGAAGGAGAAACCGGCACTGCCGAAAGAATGGCTGCCTTTTATGGCAAACGTTTTGAGGGGGGAGTTTCTCTCATTGTGACTGGTGGGATCAGTGTGAATGAGGAAGGAAAAGGATCTCGTACTTTTTTTAACATCCAAAATCCAGACCATGCCAAAGAGTTAAAACGTATGAACGAACTTCTTTATGGCAAAGGAACCATGTGTGCCCAACTTTTTCATGCAGGTCGTTATGCCGCAGACAGAAATTGTGTGGCACCTTCGGCCATTCGTGCACCAATCAATCGTTATGTGCCAAAAGCCCTTACAGAAGAGGAGTGTTGGATAACCATCGAAGACTTCGGACTTGCTGCAAAACTGGCAAGGGAATCGGGGTTTGGTGCCGTCGAAATTATGGGAAGCGAAGGTTATCTCTTAAATCAGTTTTTTTCAGCAGTGACAAACCAAAGAGATGATTATTTTGGTGGAGATGCCAAAAGAAGGATGAACTTATCCATAGAAGTCCTCCGTGCCGTAAAAAAACAATTACCCGAAGGTTTTCCTGTAATCTTTCGAATGTCGGGAATTGACCTTATCCCTGGGAATCCAAGTTTTGAGGAAGTAATTCAGCTAGCACAAGTTTTACGAGATGAACAAGTCTCTGCACTTAACATCGGCATTGGTTGGCATGAATCAAGAATCCCAACCATAAGCCAACTGGTTCCAAGAGGAGCTTGGGTTTCTATCGCCAGTCGGATCAAAGAAAATACACCTGGTGTTCCTATCATTGCTTCCAACCGTGTCAATGATCCGATTACCATGCAAAGAGTTTTTGATGAAAACAGAGCCGATATCATTTCTATGGCAAGGCCATTCCTTGCTGATCCAGCCATCGTAAAAAAATTCCAAGAGGGAATGTCGGAACGAATCAACACTTGTGTGGCTTGTAACCAAGCTTGTCTTGATCATGCTTTCCAAGAAAAATTTGTATCTTGTATCGTAAATCCAGAGGCCGTACACGAATTAGAATATTCGAAACCGAAAACAAAGGATCCAAAAAAAGTTCTAGTGATTGGAACGGGACCTGCGGGCCTCGAAGCAGCACGAGCCAGTGCCAGTCTTGGACATAAAGTCACTTTAGTAGAAAAAGCAAAAGTCCTTGGTGGACAATTCCAACTGGCATCCAACATTCCAGGTAAGTCAGAGTTTAAAGAAACCATTCGTTATTTTACCAATGAACTTCCGGCACTTGGTGTAGACATTCGTTTGAATACAGATGCAACCTTAACATTGTTAGAAACAGAAAATCCCGATGTTACGATTTTTGCAAGTGGTGTAAAACCGCGTGAGTTTTCATTAAAAGGACTAGAAAATCTTCCGTTTGGAAATTATACTGAGTATCTTACGGGAAAATTCAAACCAGGCAAACGTGTTGCCGTGATTGGTGGAGGAGGGATTGGAGTGGATGTAGCTCACAGGTTGACAGAAGAGGAAGATCCTACTTTAATTTCATATGATAAAAAATACAATATCAGCTCTTTTACCAATGCGGGAGTTCAGAAGGAAAAAGCACACCGGGATGTAGCTGTGTTTCGAAGAAATGGAAAACACGGAGCAGGGCTTGGACCAACAACATTTTGGGCCCTCAAACAAGAGTTAGAGTCTGTGGGAGTTGAGTTCTATCATGGACTCACATACAAAGAGGTCACAAAAGAGGGTTTAAAAGTAGAATTAAAAAACGGAGAGGAATTTTTGTATCCTTGTGATTCTCTAATTTTGTGTGTTGGTCAGGAAAAGGAATCTTCTGTTTTAGAAGAATACCAATCCAAATACCCAAACAAACAAACCATCGTGATTGGTGGGGCAAAAGATCCAAGGAATATTGATGCCAAAAAGGCATTTTTAGAAGGTTTAGAAGCTGCGCATAGCATTCATTAGGAGATAAAATATGATCGCAAATAACTATTTTTCAGAAGACGAAGATTTACAGGTAATTTTTAACCAACTTTTGGATTGGGACTCCATCATCAAAGAAACCGAAGGGGAAGGTTTTTTTGACCACCAAACATTTGTAAAAACAAATAACCCTCGTTATGAAATGGCACCGTCCACAAAAGAAGAAGCCTTCGAATTATACACTTCCAGTTTGGATGCAATGGGAGATTTTTTTGGAAACGATGTCTCTCAAAAATCCCAAACCATGGATCGGAATGAACTAAAGTATTCCAATGGAAAGGTGATTTTCCCGAAAGAAACTATAGAGATCTACGAAAAATTTCGTAACACCGGCCTTATGGCATATTCTCTTTCTAGGGAAGCCGGTGGTCTTGCCTTCCCAGCAACTGTTGGCGCCTTGTATGCAATGCTTATGGCAAGAGCCGATGTTGCATTTTGTATGACAACCACCTTACTCAACTTAGCTCAAATTGTGGACCGCTTCGGAACCCCAGAACAAGTAGAAACCTATGCCACAAAGGCTGCCAATGGTGAATGTTTGTTTGCCATGTCACTCACGGAACCTGATTACGGATCAGATCTTAATAATGTAAGAACGGTTGCAGTCAAACAAGAGGATGGAAGTTACCGTTTAACAGGAACCAAACGATTTATCTCCCAAGGTTGTGGATTGGGTGACCATCCTGCTTTACTACTTACTTTGGCACGCACTGGAAAATCGGAAGGTGGTGCAAGAGGACTTTCCGTATTTATTGTTAAAAGTGAAGATGTATTTGTGGCAGGAATCGAAAAAAAGATGGGAATCCATGCTTCTCCTACTTGTGAGATCGTTTATGACAACACATATGGGGAAATTTTAGGGGAAGAAGGTCTTGGTCTCACTCGTTATACGGCAGGAATGACAAACTTTATGCGTCTTGTGAGTGCTTCCGGTGGATGTGGTGGGGGAGCTGCTGCATATTTTGAATGTGTAAAGTATGCGCAGGAAAGAAAACAATTCGGAAAACCCATTGGTGAAATTCCAGCCGTGGCAGAGATGATTCATAAAATCAAACGGGAAACAAACGCTATGCGTCTTCTCACTTTAGAAACGGCTCGAGTGATTGATATGTACCAACACCACCAAATCCGTATGGAAAAAGCTGGTAAAGATGACAGAGAAATCCGAAAAGATGAAAAGGTAAAATATTGGTCCACACTTGCCTCCACACTCACACCAATGGCAAAGTATTATAGTTCCGAAGAAGGACATAAATGTACAAATTTAGCAGTACAAGTGTTTGGTGGTGCCGGGTACACTGAAGATTACGATATCTCTAGAATGTTCAGAGATTCACGTATCAATACTATTTATGAAGGTACAAGCCAAATCCATGTTCGTATCGCTACTGGTGCCATCCTTGCTGGTATGGCTGGAGATGGAAACTTTCGTAAATATCTAAATTCTTTGAAAGCAGAAATTCCATCACCTTCCACCTTTCTTTTAGAACAAGAACGAGTCTTAGAAGAATCCATTCGTGTGATGCGTAACATTCAGGAAGAAGTAAAAAAAGAAACTGTGGCAGAAAACCTAATGATCCAAATGACTCGTTACATTTGTAGTTTGTTATACGAAAAATCCATTTCTAAAATCAAGGATTCTGAAGCTAGAGAAACTTGGGTAAAAGATTGCAAGGCATATGTGATTGATTGTGCCGCTATCGCTCAATCCTGTTTGTATCGAATTCAAAATTTTGGATAAACAGGGGATATAACATTTCACTTAGCGGTTGTTATGATTTTTTCGACAAGGTCCAAAATTCTTTGGATGGTAGCCGGATCTCCATAACCACCCGCAGTGGTAACGATCACCATATCTAAACTAGGGATGGAGAAAATGAGTTGGCCTCCATTCCCTAGTGCCAGTGACCAAGGGATTTTTTTCTCTAAAAAAATGGTTTCCCCGAGCCACCACTGGTAACCGTAACCAAGAGGCCTTTCGTCTTTTCTAAATACTTTTACCTCTGAATTTATTTGGTGTTTTAGGGAATCGTTTAACCATTGTTTTGAGACAATTTGTTTTCCTTTCCAGTTACCGCCATTTAAAACTAACCTTCCTATCTTTAACATATCTCTTGGTTTTAAACGAAGGCCAGCATGAGCAAGGGCTCTCCCATTTTGATCTTCCACCCATTCAAAGTTTTGAATTTCTAAAGGATCAAATAACCAATCTTTCGCCAATTCCTTTAATGATTTGCCAGTTTTCTGAATTAGAATCGAAGAAAGAACTGAAGTTCCACCTCCGTTGTAATTGAATTTAGTTCCTGGTGGATGTAACATGTTTCTATCAAAAACAAAACTTGGGATGTCTTTTTTCCATAGGAGTCTTGTCTCATCACTAAATAAAAATCCATACCTCCATTCTTCCCAATCGAGTCCACTACTCATTGTTAAAAGGTGTCTCCAAGTAATTTTTTGTTTTGGATCATCGGGGGGAATGGATAACTCTGGATAAAAAGAAAGAACTGGTAAATCTAATCTATTGATTATTTTTTTATCAATGGCAATCCCAAACAGTAATGAAACAACCGATTTACTGACTGACCTTACATCGTGTAAGGTGTTCACATCAAATTTTGTTTTTCCATCAAAAGGAAATCTTAGACCATAGCGTTTGTTAAATGGATGGTCTTTCCCTTCATTATAAACCTCTGCGACTATTTTCCCATGTCTTTCGATTAAAAACGAATGAAACTCGCTTTCCTCGGATCCAATTTCTTTCATATATAAACAAAACTTTTTTTGATCAAATTCGGATTCGATTGAATGCGAAATTTCCCAGTCATGATCGGCAATGGGTCTCGGGCAATCTTCAATGTTCGTTGGTTCCGTTTGGATCGAAAAACTTGTAAAAACAAATAGAAAAAATGCTACATTAATCAAATACTTTCTTTGGTTCATTATTTGTGTCCAAGGACATTCGTTCAGAAATGATAAATGAAAGAAAATTGAAGGGAAATCAAAAAATAGAATGAATATAAAAAATTTCCAAAGTGAAAAATCGGTGAAGGGGTTGACTTACATCTAAATTTGTTAAAGAATTCGGCTGAGGTTTTTTATGAAAAAAATTCTAACAGTTTTGACTGGTTTAACCTTTCTTGCGGTGACTTCCGTATTTGCTCATGACCACGATGGCCACGGAAGAAATGCGATGGCAGGGGATCATTTCAAAAAAATGGATTCCAGCGGTGACAATAAGGTCTCTAAAGAAGAATGGCAAAAGTTCCATGATGGGTTTTTCACCGAACTTGATAAAGACGCTGATGGATCGGTAACTCTCGAAGAGATGAAATCCGCACGTATGGAAAAGAAGGAAGAAAAAAAAGAGGAAATGAAAGAAAAAGCCAAAGAGGCAAAAACAAAGAAAAACGATAAAAAGAAAAAAACTGCCGAATAACAACCGTTTGGATCGGGGCGCCTCGAACCGGATGGTTATAATAAATCCATTGAGGGCTCGACCGGGCTCTCCGCTCCAATCTTTGCACCATAGTGCAAAGTATTTCCGCTACGATCCCTGGCGCATGGGTTTCATTTTTTTATCGTGAATATAATAGAAAATTCGTTTAGCTGATTCAACTACTGCCAAATAAATGACAACCATCAAAGCCAAAATCGCATAAAACTCCATAGGTGGCGGAACTAATCCAAAATAAGAACCAACGGATGTGAATGGCAAAAAAGCTCCAATTCCTGCAACACTTAAAGATACAATTGCAAGTATTCGATTAGGCATACTTTTAATCGGATTTCCTTTTGTCCGAATGATAAAGATAACCAATACTTGTGTACAAAGAGATTCCACAAACCAACCCGTTTGGAATAACGCTTCGTTTGCGTTTAAAATGATAAGCATGACGTAGAAAGTTAAAAAATCAAAAGCAGAACTAATGGGTCCAATGGTTAACATAAAATTACGGATAAAACCAATGTCCATAATGCGAGGTGCTTTCAATTCTTCTTGGTCTACTTTATCAAGGGGAATTGGTACTTCAGAAAGATCATATAAAAAGTTATTGAGAAGAATTTGTGTGGGTAACATTGGTAAAAAAGGGAGAAACAATGCTGCCCCTGCCATACTAAACATATTTCCAAAATTAGAACTTGTTCCCATCATTATGTATTTCATAATATTCCCAAAAGTCCTCCTTCCTTCCATAACGCCTTCGTATAAAACATGTAAATCATGATCTAACAAAATCATATCCGCGGCTTCTTTTGCCACGTCAACCGCTGTATCGACCGACAGTCCGATGTCAGCGGAATGAAGCGAAGGAGCATCGTTTACACCATCACCCAAATATCCAACAACATGACCTCTTTGTTTTAAGGCTAAAATAATTCTGTTTTTCTGAGATGGATTCATTCGACAAAATAAGTTGGTGTTTTCCGCTTTTACTTGGAGCGCGGTATCTTCCATTTTATCGATATCTTTACCTGTTAAGACTCCTAAAATCGGTATTTTCAGTTCAGAACAAACATGTTGAGACACAAGTTCACTATCACCTGTTATGATTTTTACAGAGACACCAATATCATTTAGCGCAGATAAGGCGGACTTTGCACTTTCTTTTGGTGGATCTAAAAATGCAGCAAATCCCGAAAGTGTTAATTCTGTTTCATCACTAACGACAGCATGATTGTGTTCAATTGTTTCTTCTCTCCATGCAATTCCCAATACGCGAAATCCCTCCATTTCAAGTGCAGTATATATCGACCTGATTTTTTCCAGAGCATTGGAATCTATTGTTTTTGTAGTTTTATTGTCTGTTTCATAATGGGTACAAAGTTGAATGATCTCTTCTGGCGCACCTTTTACCACAAGTATACGTTTTTTGTTTTCAGAATGATTGATTAATACAGAAACTCGCCTTCTTTCAAAATCAAAAGGAACCTCATCAATTTTAGTCCATTGTTCTACAGAAATTTCATCATGTTCAAGGATTGCTTCATCTAAAGGACTTTTTAAACCGGTTTCAAAATAACTGTTAAGAAAGGCCAATTCTAATACGCGATGACTTACTTCTCCATTTAGGTTTACATGTTTTTCTAATTTGATTTTGGCTTCCGTTAGAGTCCCCGTTTTGTCTGTACAAAGTGTATCCATTGAACCAAGATTTTGGATTGAGGAAAGTTGTTTTACGATGACTTTCTTTTTAGCCATCATCATAGCACCACGTGAAAGAGTAATAGAAATTACCATCGGTAATAGTTCCGGTGTTAACCCGACAGCCAAAGCAACGGCAAATAAAAAAGAATCTAACCAAGGTTTGAGTAAAATAGCGTTTACTAAGAGGACAAAAAGTACAAGAAGTACTGTCATTCTCATAATGAGAGATCCAAACTTTTCTGTCCCTACCTCAAATGAGGTTGGAGGAGGTGTTTTACTTAGATTTTCAGCAATCGTACCCATGGCCGTATTCAAACCTGTGTTCACAATGAGAATTTTGGCACTCCCGCTAATGACAGTGGTTCCCATAAATACAGCATTAGAGGCATTTGTGATATCATTAGCCTCTGAATTTAGTTCACCGGGTTTTTTTTCGATGGGATAGGTTTCTCCTGTAAGTAAAGCCTGTTTAACAAAAAAATCATTTGCATCTAACACCCGTCCATCGGCCGGAATCATATCACCTGCGGAAAGTAAAACAACATCACCTGGTACAATTTGTGCCACGGGAGAACTGATCTTATTTCCATCCCTGACTACTGTTGTGCGAATAGAAACGGAATGCCGTAGACTTTCAGCAGATTTTTCTGCTTTATGTTCTTGGAAAAAATCTAAGAGAACACTAAAAAAAACCAAAACGGTAATGATTAAAAAATTGGAAATTTCTCCCATGAAGGCAGAAACTCCACTAGCAAAAAGTAGAAGTAGAATTAAAGGATTTCTAAACTTTGTTATTATTTGTCGCCATATTGGTTTGGTTTTTCGAATGGCAAATTGATTGGCTCCAAATTGCTGTAACCGAACGGCTGCATTGTCTGAACTGAGACCTAAGTTATCTACTTTTAGGTAAGATAAGGTTTCATTTAAAGAATTCAGCCACCAGGTGGATGTATTAAAATTGGGCTGCATCAATAAACCTCAAATAAGAACAAATAGGTAAATGTAGTTTTTATAAAAATGGTTCACTTAGCGCTTACAGTCAATCACATGATTTCTTTCGATTGACGTTTGCAATTGAAAGGAACCAAATAGATATTACAGAAATCCTATGAAAGTGAAAAAAGCTAAAGCCAAAGTAACAAAAAAAACGAATCGTTCTGACCAACAAACAAAGAAACAAACCATTGTTTCCAAAAGAACATCCAACGAAAAAAGTGTAGTTTCGCTTTCGGTACCTAATCCATCAATAGATTTGCATCAATCCACTAGTGAACTCATTGATACCATTCATGAATATTCTATTGGGCATGAAATTGCAAATGCTGTCACACATGGAATTGGAGGTGGCCTAAGTATCGCTGGACTTTCCCTTCTGTTGACAGTTGCAGTTTTGTATGGAGATGTTTGGCATATTGTAAGTTCTGCCATTTACGGGGCAACACTTATCCTTCTATATCTTGCCTCCACTCTTTATCATGGAATTTATCATACCGCTACAAAACGCATCTTTAAAGTGATAGATCATGCTTCCATTTATTTGTTAATTGCGGGAACGTATACGCCATTTACGCTTGTTAGTTTGCGCGAAAGTTCAGAGTGGGGTTGGACATTATTTCTTGTAGTATGGATTTTGGCATTTACAGGAGTCATTTTGTTGTTGTTGTTTCCAGGAAAATATAGTGGCGCTCGCGTTGTTGTATATATCTTAATGGGTTGGCTTGCCATTTTTGTGATCAAAGACATTCGTCAAGCGATCGGGATTGGTGGTATTTCTTGGCTTGTCGCAGGTGGTCTTAGTTATACGGTTGGGGTGATATTTTATCTTTGGGATCGATTGCCATTCAACCATGCTATTTGGCATCTCTTTGTTCTCTCGGGAAGTCTTTGTCATTTTTTTGCAATTTTGTTTTATGTTTTACCACCGATCAGAAATTAAAAATAGAATTGTTAATGAGTTGCTCTCCATTTAAATTCGGAAAGGCCAGTGAACCAAAAGGTTGTAAATTTCTAGTTTAACATCCGGTTTCACACTTGAAAATATAAAGTTTTGATAAGTGGGATCAAGCTAATGTTGATCTCACTTAAACTATGTTAATTGATTATATCAATTACTACATTACCTTTTTTGTGTCCAGCTTCTACATATTGGTGTGCCATTGACATTGATTCAAGGGGAAAAGATTTATCGATTACCACTTTAAATTTTCCCTTTTTAGCGAGTTCAGTGATATAATTCAGATTTTCTAAAGTTTCTTTGATTGGTCCAAATTTTATTTGGATTCCCCGAGATAAGGAAATCCATGCAGCTTGAAACATATCTTTAAAAGATGCTCCGACTAATACTAATACTCCGCCTTTTGTAAGGTGTTTTAAATTGGAAGGAATGGATGATTTACCAACACATTCAAATACAACATCATAGGTTTTGTTATGTGATTCAGAATGAAAACTATCATAATCCATTACAAAATCTGCACCGATTGATTTTACTAAAGAGAAATTTCCTGCACTACAAACTGCTGTGACAACGGCTCCCATATGTTTTGCCAATTGGATTGTGGCTGTTCCGACTGAGCTTGAGGCCCCATAAATAATTATGGTTTGATCTTTTTGAATCTTAGATTTTTGAAGGAAGTCGATCGCTGTTAAACTACCAAATGGCAAAGCAGCACCTTGTGGGAAGGATATTTCTTTGGGAAGTGTAGTCATAACCGACGATTCATTGATACAAATGTATTCCGCATAACCTCCCATTTGCATTCCAGTGGATCCAAAAACTTTGTCTCCGATTTGAAATTTTGTCACGTTTTTACCAACGGCATCCACCACTCCTGCAAAGGAAATTCCAAGGACAGGTTGTTTTGGTTTCAAAATTCCAAAAAACAATCGGACGAGTTTCGGATCGGGTTTACGCAGGCGCCAATCAGCAGAATTAACGGCGCCATTGTGATTTTGGATCCGAATTTCATTTTTTTGGGGGGAAGGGATTTCCCAATTTTCCACTCGAAACACATCCGGGGATCCATACTTTCTTGCGGTGACTACTCTCAATGGTAATTTCTCCTGAAATCACTATTTATACTTACACCGTAAGTAAGTCAAGGAAATTTATTTCTATATGAATTCTTGCTAAAAACAATAGAAATATAGTGGAATTTGTGATATAAAATATAAAAGGAGAAGACGTGGATAAAAAAAAGAAACCCAGATTATCGTCTGCGAAGCTCTCTAAAAAAGTTAAAAAAAGACAGACATTATCTCGGATTTTAGTTTTAGAATCTGCCATTCGCATTGCTGATGAGTTCGGTTTGGAAGAATTATCAATGCGCCATTTAGCATCCAGTTTGGGTGTGGAAGCCATGTCATTATACAATCACGTAAAAAATAAAGACGAAGTTTTGGATGGAATCGTGGATCTTGTGATTTCAAAAATCACATTACCTTCGATAGGTGAAGATTGGAAACAAGAAATGATAAAAAGAGCAAAGTCTGCTCGCGAAATTTTAATTTTACATCCTTGGGCCACTTCTCTTATTGTTTCTCGTATGAATGTCGGAGTTAGTATGTTGACATACTTTGACAGAACACTTGGTTGTTTACATTCGGCAGGATTTTCTATGCAGACCGCCGATCACATTATCAATACAATCGACAGTCATATTTATGGATTTATTCTACAAGAATTGAATTTTCCCATTGATCCTAATGAATACGCAAAAGAAGCTTCAGGGTTTTTGCCTCAGTTGGAGAAGAGTCATTTTTCTCATTTAACCAATTTAACAAGAGAAGTGATATCTGGTAAATATAATGGACTTCATGACTTTGAATTTGGTTTAAATTTGATTTTGGATGGATTGGAAAAACTTAGGATGGAACGAAAATAAAGTAGGAATATTTCCTGATCCTTACTCTATAAGAATAAGGGATCAGGTTTTTTCTTCGTTGTCCGATTTAGATTTTTTTAATTCACAATAGCTTTCGTTAATTGAGTTTGTTATAATGAAAATAACTTAACCATTGAAAATTTTTAAAATATAAATCTAAATGGCAAACACACTTTGAAATGTAAAATAACTTGAGTTAGGTTTGAAATCGTATCTATGATACAGATCGGTTTCATACGGATTGTTTTTTTGATTTCTGATAGCATCCCCTGCATAAAGAGAACTTGCACCAAACCAAAACGAAACATTTTCAAAAGGTGTCACTATATAGATAAAATTAATTTCTGTAGCAACGTGTTTTCCTAGTTTAGGTCGGTTTTGGTTGTATGCTTCCGTGTTAAAGTAATCTTCTGTTGAAGCGGTTTCTCCAGTAGCTTTGCTTCCCGCCACATAATTATTGTTATCGTAATATCCATCTTGGAGTTTTACTTTATAGTACCAATGAGGATTTAGAATAAATGTTCCCCACTTCCCTGAATCATATTTTATATTGATGGAGTAGTCTTTGATGTTTTGCCAAAAAACCATTCCTGAGTTTCCATTTCCAGAAAATGCAAGTCCCGCCCCTGCCATCCGTCTAGTGGCAAACAGTGGGTTATAAGTGGCTACACTTCCATCATTTCGGTTGGGGTCTCCCGATGCTTGGACATATTGAACGCCAATGCGAAACTCTTTTACAGGCGTGTAACCTAATTGTACTGCTACAATGTTTGCTTTATATTGTACAGGCGAGGATAAAGGAGGATCTTCTCCAGTCTTTTTATTAGTAGTGTATGTTCCCTTTTGGTTCAGCCAGTCTGGGGAAACTCGTTCGCCAGTAAACCCTGTTTGCCAAGCAGCTTCCACCATCCAATCGATACCAGTATCGGTTGTGATCATATTTCCTTTGGTACGATTGGTGAGTCGAAAGCCAGTTGTATTGAGTTGGTCTGGGCCTCGGTAGTAAATATCTGACCCATAATTTACAGTGGTATTAGTAGCCTTTTGTTTTTGTTTATACAATGTGAAATTATACAAATCGATTCCCAACCAATCCCAAGGTTTGAATCCCAAATGAGCGCCGTAATAGGAGGCATTTCCAGGTCCACCCACTCTCGTAGAATTATTGGAAACAAGACTATTCGCATTATTTTCTGAACCTACAACAGCTCCGAAAAAATCGATACTATGTTTTTGAATGGTGATGGTTGTCCGAACGGCATCAAAAGAATTTCCATTCAAACTATCATTTCTGGAACCTAGAATCCTTCCGTCTCCAAAGTCTATAATTTGGCGTCCTGTTCTGACACGAAAGATTTGGTTGGTTGTTTTTAAATCGACAAAGGCTTCCCGAAACCCAGTGTAATTGTTGATCGGCACTTCTTTTTGTTTCGAAGTGTCGATGGTTGTGCCACCATTGGGAATGATACCTAATCTTTGGTCTGAGGTTCCATTCAGAACCTCTCCTCCCCAAAGTCTTACATCTTGTAAGGTAATTTTAAAAGCTACATTAGGAGATACATCACCAATAAGATAAAACTGAGTTTGATTACTTACTGTATTTCTATTATCTGGAGTAGAGCGATCGAAGTCCGTATTATATTGTGAATCAGCTTTAGGACGAATTCCAAATCCCACCCGAAATCGGTCGGCAAACCAAAGGTTAGTATTTTCTTGTAACGCCTTTCTTTGTTTTGCGGTGATTTGTAAACTTTTTAGGTATTCTCCCGTTAGATTCCCTTTCATTGGACTTACATACTCCGCTGGTTCTTCTGGAGGGGGAGGAGGTGGTGGTGGCGTAGGC
>NZ_RQFO01000015.1 GCF_004770045.1 Leptospira montravelensis | reverse complement strand
GGTGTTTCTTTGTTGAGGGCAAGATGGGTTCGGTTGTGGTTGTAGAAGTGGATAAACTCTTCTAGCTTCACCTGCAAATGGTATTCGTTCATTGGGATGAAGTAATCTAGAAATTCATTTCTACAGGTTTTGACAAATCGTTCTGCATACCCATTTTCCCAAGGCGAACGAACCGTAGTCTTTTTGTGTTTGATCCCAAGCCTCTTCAAATACCGAGTGAATCGTTTTCCAAATAAAGTATCGTTATCTGTAATCAGATAAGATGTATTCTCCAATCCTTTTTTTCTAAAAGCAAATTTGATGACTCGTCGCACCCAACTCGTTGTTGGTTTACTGTGAATGTCAAAGTGAAGGATTTGTCTTGTTTGTATGTCTAGAAAGAAGATCACTTTGTAGATCTCTCTTAAACGATACGAGATGACACTAAACAAATCAGATACAATAAGAGAACTGGAATGCAGGTTGTAGAACTGGTTCCAAGAAAGTCTTTTTCTAGGATCCGTTGGTCTTTTGGGAATATAACGAGAAACAGTCCTTTCCGATACAACTAGTCCTAGTTTGATTAAAATCCCGTGAAGTTTGGTAGATCCCCAAATTCTGTTTTCTTTGGCGATTCTTCGAATGAGTTTGATGAGATCCCAAGGGATGTTTGGTCTACCTGGTATTTTCCTTCGAGAGAGAAGTTTCCAGAAAAGTTGGAATTTCTTTTCTCGCCATTTGAGTAAAGTGTTTGGAGAAACAATCATTAACGAAGATTCCCAGTTTGGGAACAAGTAGGAGATAAGAACCAATATCATTCTTTCCTTTGGTTTTGTATGAAAGACTTTTTCTTTTCTTTTGTAAGCAGTGAGTTGGGATTTGAGGAAGGCAATTTCGAAGAGAAGGGATTTAGAATTTAGCAGGGAATAGGTGTTAAGAAGGAGGGAAATACAGAGGAGAAGAGAGACC